>JANMRJ010001182.1:0-5966 GCA_031370985.1 Acidimicrobiales bacterium | reverse complement strand
TTCAAATATTGTTCAAAGGGTTTTTTTTGGGGGGGGGTTGGGGGGGGGGCGCCCCCCCCCCCCCCCCCCCCAACCCCCGAGGTTCAAACAGTTGACTTGACGAGCCCGGCGGCGCGGGCGCCATTGAATATGTCCTCGGCGATGGCGAGGCCGAGGGAGACGCCACCGACGCTCTCGGAGAGGTCCATGCCCCCGCCGGGCGCCGGGAGGAACCCGTCGAAGACCCAGTGCACACCGAGGAACACCCGGCTGAGACTGTTCTCTTGAATCATGCCCCAGAGCCCGTCGTCGAAGCTCCGGACGTGGCGCGGACGGACGGTGCCCTTGTTATCCGCGCTGACGCCGTTCAGCTCGTCGGAGACGAAGTACAGCCCGGTCGCCAGGGCGTCGGGGCCGTTCATCGTCTCGCCGTAGAAGAGGCGCGTGACCTGGAAGGCGGCGGCGCCGAAAGTGGCGTGCCCGGAGGGGTAGGCCGGGAACGGCGGCGTGAAGTTCTTCTTCCCATCGTCATTGGTCTTCGGGGCGCCCAGCGGCAGCCAGCCGGGGTCCGTGCTGGCGCTGATGGCAGGCGCAGGCGTTCCTTGGGGACCCATGCAGGTGTCGCTCTCCCGGATTCCGACGACCGGGCGCCACAGGTCGTGGATGTACTTCTGCTCCCACGCCAGGATACCGGCATCGGCCATCGCCGTGTTGACGAGCGCGAACAAGCGGGCGTTCTCGGCCACGGTGTTGCCGCGGATATCGGCGATCTTGCGGATGACCTGGTTGTAGAGGCGAGGTGGGGTGCCGAGATGGTTGGCCCCGTCGTAGGCCCAGAACAGCCCGACCGCGGTCTCGTCGGTGGTCCGTCGTGAGCTGGCAGGTACGGTCCCGGACAGCTCGGGTGCGATGCCCTTGCCCCGGACCTGATCGACCGCATCGTCATAGACGGCGTCCCCGGGCGTGGGAGGGTTCTTCAAGCTGTGCCGGGCTGTCACGGCGAAGCACTTCGCCAGGGCCCCGTAGAACGGTGCGTGGACGCCCTGCCCGGCATTGTCGGGATCGACCCGGTGACGCCCAGGCGCCGCCGACAGCAGATATCCGACATTGCCGGCACCGGGGTCACCGGCCCGGTCAGCGAGGACGGCCAAGGCGACGGCCTGGCCGAACGCCATGCCGGCGTTCACTTCGGCCGCGGTCCCCGAAGGCGCAGCCAACGCCAGGCTGGTGTCGAACGCCGCCTTCTGGCTCGGGAACAGCGCCGTCAGTGCGGTGTGTGCCGCGCTCGCCACTGCGGCATCGGCCGACGCGGCCGCGGGCACAAGAAGGCCCGGCAGGTAGGCCGGCAGGTCGGCGGGGTTGCCGGCCGCACCGGCGAACGCGTCGTACATGGCCAGGTGGACAATGGCCAGGGCCCGGGCGCTGAGAGGCGGCCCCGTCTGCTCGCCCTTGTTGTTGCTGTGACTCTCACGGTTCGCCTCGAGGGCGACATCATTCCAATAGAGGATCGCGTCCATGCGCGGTGAAGCTCCTTCGTTCGCCATTCGCCGGAGACCAGTTCTCCCGCCCCTAGGAGAGGGCGCCAGCGTCCCGAAAAATGCAGCCCTTTTTCGGCGGCCCGCGGGTCCGCTACATTTAGGTCCAACTGCCGGCGATGTTCCAAAGCTGGCCACGAGGCGAGAGGCGGCAATGGCGAAAATCGGTGCGATCAAGCTCACGGTCAAGATCAAGGGCGAGACGGCTACCGCCGAAGTCGCCTACGACATCACCTTCAGCAAGGCCGACATCAAGGACAAGCAGGCTTACGACGAGGACTGCCGCCTCATCGGCGACGACACCCACGCCGGCGACCCGGCGGCGGCCGGGGGCGACGACATGCTGGAGTTCCTCACGCCGATGTTCAACAAGCCCGTCAAGCCCGGCACGACCGACACGGTCTCCCGGAAACACAAGAAGTCCTTCCGGGCCCTCGACCTCAACGAGGACATGAACGCCATCCCCAACCCCGACGAGATCAGGGCCCGCGTCACGCTGCTGCCCGTCGCTCCGTCGACCGCCAAGGCCGTCCAGCGGGAGAGCCCGATGCTCAAGCTGAAGCTCTGACGCCCGGCCAGACCCGACCCCGGGTCATTCGACAGCGCCCTGGCGCTGTCGGATGTCCCCGGTTGCCGGGCTGGGGGTAGAGTCGGAGCGTCTGTCGGGTCGACGAGCCGGTGTGAGTCCGGTGCGGCCAGCGCCACTGTGACCGCAAGGGAGCCAGAGGTCGGACCGCCAGGAGGAGCGTCCCCGTGCCCGAGGTCCCGATTGGCCAGCTACCAGTGAGCGCCAGCAGTGCCCTCATCGGCGTGGGTGTCGGGCCGGGCGACCCGGAGCTGCTGACGCTGCGGGCCGCACGAGTGATCCGTGAGGCCGATCGGGTGCTCGCGCCTTCCTCCGCGGTCGATGCCGTCGGGCGGGCCGAGTCCATCGTCCGCCAGGCGTGCCCCGGCGTGCGGATCGAGCGGCTGGTGTTCACCATGGGCGACGCGCTGGCGTCGATCGATGCCGCGGCGGCCACGGTCGTCGCCGGCCTGGACGGCGGCCGGCGCCTGGCCTTCGTCACCCTCGGCGACCCCAACGTCTACAGCACGTTCTCCTCGGTGGCGGCCCGGGTGCGCGAGCTGCGACCGGAGGCCCGGATCGAGACGGTGCCCGGGATCATGGCGTTCCAGGAGCTGGCGTCGCGGTCGGGCACGGTCGTCCTCCAGAACACTGAGCGGCTGGCGTTGGTCACCGCGCTCGGCGGCCCCGACGTGCTCGACGCGGCGCTGGCCGACCCGACGCAGGCCGTCGTGGTCTACAAGGGCGGCCGCCACCTGCCCGAGATGGCCAAGCGACTGGCCACCGCCGGCCGCCTCGACGGGGCGGTGATGGGCGAGCTCCTCGGCCTGCCCGGCGAGCGGGTGTTACCCGTGGCCGACGCGGCCGAGGGCCCGGCCGCCTACCTGGCCACCGTGATCGTGCCCCCCGCCGGATGATCTCCTTCGTCGGCGCCGGCCCCGGTGCTTCCGACCTCATCACCCTGCGGGGCCGCGACCGCCTGGCTGCCGCCGACGTGGTGGTGTGGGCGTCGTCGCTCGTCCCGGAAGCCATGCTGGCCCACGCCCGCTCAGGCGCGGCGGTCCACGACTCGGCGACGATGACGCTCGAGGACGTGCTGGCGGTCTACGCGGCCGCCGGCGAGGACGCCTCGGTCGTGCGCCTCCACTCCGGCGACCCGTCGATCTACGGCGCCATCGGCGAGCAGATCGACTGGTGCGTCGCCAACGAGCGGGACTTCGAGATCGTGCCCGGCGTCAGCTCGCTGGCTGCGGCGTCGGCCGCCGTCGGCCGGGAGCTGACCCAGCCCGGCGTGGCCCAGAGCGTGGTGCTCACCCGCCTGGGCGGCCGGACGTCGGCCTCGATGCCGGCCGGCGAGTCGGTGGCCGCCTTCGCCGCCCACGGAACGACGATGGCCGTGTTCCTGTCGGCGGCCCGGCCCGTCGAACTGGCGGCCGAGCTGCTGGCCGCGGGGAGCGGCTACGACGCGCAGACGCCGGCGGCGATCGTGGTGCGGGCCTCGTGGCCCGACGAGCGGGTGGTCATGACAACGGTCGGCGAGCTGGCCGACGAGATGGCGACCCTCGCCGTGAAGACCACGGTGCTGGTGCTGGTCGGGCCGGCGCTGGCCGGCGGCGGAGAACGAAGCGGCGGAGAACAAGGCGGCGGAGAACGAAGCGGCGGACGACGAAGCCACCTGTACTCCCCCGGCTTCGCCCACATGTTCCGCCGGCGCTCGCTGCCGGGGTCGACGGCGGGGCGGCCGGCGTGAGTCCTCGCGCCGGGTTGCGCACGGGGTGGACGACAGGCACGTGCGCGTCCGCTGCTGCGAAGGCCGCGGCCATCGGCCTGGTCGCCGGCACCCCGCCGGCCACCGTCGAGGTCGGGCTGCCGGGGGGCCGGCGGGTGACGTTCGCCGTCGAGGCCGAGGCGCCCAACCGGTGCGTGGTGGTCAAGGACGCCGGCGACGACCCCGACTGCACCGACAAGGCCCGCATGACCGCTTCGGTCGTCGAGGCCGGCGCCGCCTCGTTGGTCGCCGTCACATCGCTCATCGCCGGCGCCGGCGTCGGCGTGTCATTGGTCGCCGGCGCCGGCGTCGGCACCGTGACCAAGCCGGGCCTCGGACTGGCCGTCGGTGCCCCGGCCATCAACCCCGTGCCCCGCCGCATGATCGCCGCCGCCCTGGCCGAGGTGACTGCCGCCCCGCTGATCGTGACCTTCTCCGTACCCGATGGCGAGGCGATGGCCGGCCACACGTCCAACGCCCGCCTGGGCATCGTCGGCGGCATCTCCATCCTGGGGACCACCGGCATCGTCCGACCCTTCTCCACCGCCGCCTACCGGGCCTCGGTCACCCAGCAGATCGATGTCGCCGCGGCCCAGGGCGAGTCGGAGGTGGTTCTGGCCACCGGCAGCCGCTCCGAGCGGGCGGCCATGCGCCTGCGCCCCGACCTCCCCGACGTGTGCTTCGTGGAGGTGGGCGACTTCACCGGCACCGCGCTGCGGCGGGCGGCCACCGACGGCATCGGCCGTGTGACGTTCGTGGGCATGGCCGGCAAGATCACCAAGCTGGCCGCCGGCGTGATGATGACCCACTTCCACCGGTCGCAGGTCGACGGTGACCTGCTGGCCGCTGCGGCCCGCGACAGCGGGTCGCAGCAGGAGATCGTCGCCGCTGCCACCGAGACCGCCACCGCCCGCCACTTCTTCGAGACGTGCATGGCCCACGGCGATGTCGCCCCTCTGCAACGGGTGTGTGCCATGGCCCGGGCCGCCTGCCAGGCCCACACCGGCGGGGCGGTCGAGACCGAGGTGGTCATGGTCGACTTCGAGGGTGACCTGGTGGTGGCCCGTGCCTGAGCTGCCCATTGTGGTGGTGGGGATGCCAGGGCCGATCGCCGATGCCGACCTGTACGTCGGTGGGCGCCGGCATCTCGACGGCGTGCCCGGCCGCCACCTCGTCATCGGTGCTGATCTGGGGCCGGTCCTCGACGGCATTGCCGCCGAGCCCGGGCGCGTCTGCGTGCTGGCGTCGGGCGACCCCGGCTTCTTCGGCATCGTGCGGGCGCTGGCCGCCCGGTTCGGGCCGGAGGCGCTCGACGTGCGGCCAGCAGTGTCGTCGGTGGCGCTGGCCTTCGCCCGCCTCGGCCTGCCCTGGGACGACGTGACGGTCGTCTCCGCCCATGGCCGCCCGCTGCGGGCCGCGGCCCGCCTCGCCGCGGCGGCCCCCAAGGCCGCCGTGCTGACGTCGCCCGACTCGCCGCCCGAGGCGCTGGGCAAGGAGCTGCTCGTCCTCGGCGCCGGCCACCGGCGGGTCGTCGTGTGCAGCCGCCTGGGCACACCGGTCGAGCAGGTGGCCGATGTCGACATGGCCGGCCTGGCCGCCGGCACCTGGGACCCGCTGTCGGTCGTCGTCCTCCTGGATGCGGATATCGCAACGGGGCCGGCGCTGGCATGGGGCCTGCCCGAGGGTGCCTTCGCCCACCGCGACGGCATGATCACCAAGTCCGAGGTGCGGGCGGTGGCCCTCGGGAAGCTGGGCCTGCCGCCGGCCGGCGTGCTCTGGGACATCGGCGCCGGCAGCGGGAGCGTGGCGGTGGAGTGCGCCCGACTGTGCCCCGGCCTGCGGGTCATCGCCGTGGAGCGCGACGCGGAGCAGGCCGCCCGCGCCCGCGCCAACGCTACGACCCACGGCGTGCGGGTCGAGGTGGTCGAGGGCGAGGCGCCGGCCGCGCTGGCTGGCCTGCCCGACCCCGACCGGGCCTTCGTCGGCGGGGGCGGCCTCGACGTGCTCGACGCGGTGCTGGCCCACCTGGCACCAGGTGGCCGGGTCGTCGCCGCCTTCGCCGCCCTCGACCGCGCCGCGCCGGCCGCGGCCCGCCTGGGCCACGTCGTGCAGATCGGGG
>JANMRJ010001139.1:0-6118 GCA_031370985.1 Acidimicrobiales bacterium | reverse complement strand
CAAGCCGTCTCGGGTCGCCGCCGGCTTCGAGGTCGCCGCGCCGGCGCCGGCGGAGCCCGCTCCGGTCGCCGGCATCCCCGCCGGCATGCCCGTGTGGCCGTGGGCCGTCCTCGTCGGCGCCCTTGCCGTGACCACTGGCGGCGTGCTGGTGGCCACCCGCCGGCGGTGAAGCTGCTCGTCGGGGTCGCCGCCGCCGGCCTGCTGCTGGCGTTGACCGGCTGCGCCGGCGGTGGCCCGTCGGAACGCACCGTCGAGCTCACGGTGTACCACTCGCAGTTCTCTCTCGCCGAGCTTTCGGTGCGGCCAGGCGAGCGGGTCCGCTTCGTCATCCGCAACACCGACCCGATTCCCCACGAGCTGATCGTTGGCGACCAGTCGGTGCAGGACCTGCATGAGGTGGGCACCGAGTCGCACCACGGCGAACGGGCCGGCGAGGTCTCAGTCGCCCCTGGGGCGACGGCGGTCACCACCTACCGGTTCGGCCGCGCCGGCAGCCCGATGCAGTTCGGCTGCCACCTGCCTGGCCACTGGGCCTACGGCATGCAAGGGACCATTCGTATCGGCTAAGTCGTACGCTTGTTGGCAATGGTCGACTTCGCCTGCCTCGGACTGGCAGGCTGAGCTGGGCCTCGGTGATGTCAAGCAGCAGCTGATGAACAGCGTCCGGCTGATGAGTGGCCGGCCGGTGCACCGGCTATTCACCGGCCATCGTGGTGGTGGCAAGACGACGGAGCTCAAGCGGGTCAAGCAGCGCCTGGAGTCCGGCCCGCCCGGATCGCGGTTGTTCGTCAGCGTCCTCGATGCCGACGACACGATCGACCTCGACGATGTGGATCCCACGGACCTTGTGCTGGCCATCGTCCGCCAACTCATCGCCGTCGACCTGGGTGACCGGTTGGGCGAGGCGTACAGCCTCCGCGGCCTGGCCGATATCGTTCGCCAGAAGGGCCGAACCGACGAGGCATCGGCGGCCTATCGACGGGCAGCAGCGCTCTTCCGGCAGCTCACCATGAGTTCCGAAGCCAACGAGATCGAGGAACGCATCACCAGTCTTGAACCAGCGCCGGCAGTTCCACTAGCCGACTGATCCGGGCGTCGGGTTCGATGCCGTCGATGTCCGGCGCCACCGGGTTGGGTCGCAGCACGGTACGCATGCCGACCGATCTCGCTCCGGAGATGTCGTCCCACGGCCGGTCACCGACGAACACCGCTTGCGCCGGCGCCACTCCGAGCGCTTCGGCCGCGGCCAGGAACGCCGAGGGGTGGGGCTTCTGGAACGCCATCTCGCTGGTGTAGAGCCGGGCGTCGATGAGGTCGATGAGCCCGTCGCGCTCGAGGAAGTGTTCGTGGAAGGTCCGGGGCCAGTGGGTGTTGGACAGCATGCCGATGCGCAGGCCGGCGGCCCGCAAATCAGTGAGTACTGAAGCGGCATCGGGGTCGTGACGGATGTGGGGGGTCCAGGCGTCGAGATGGCGGACGGCGGCCTCTTCTAGCAGCGCCTCGGCCACGTCGAGGCCGAGTTCGGCCGCCGCAGTGGTCAGCAGGTCGGCGAGGGTGGCGCTGCGCTGATGGCTCGACGTCGTGGCCCAGAAGTCGGCCTCGACCTGCATCAGCCGGCTTGCTATCTCGTCCTCGTGAGCGGGGTCGAGATGGCGGGCCGCCAGCCGCCAGGCGTCGACCAGCTCGGCATCGACGAACTCCGACAACGTCCCGCCCCAGTCGAAGATGACCGCCTCGATCACGAGGCCCTCCGAAGCTGCGGCGGCACGATCGGACCGTACCCGAACGTGGCGACCTGCCTACGCTGGGGTCTGTGGAAGCGGACCGACGACGTGCATGGCTGTTCCCGCCCGTCCACGGGTGGTTCGACGGCATGGACCTGGCGTTGCTCGACCCGAGGGACAGCGACGACCGGACGGTGCTGATCGAGGCCGAGCACCCCGAGCTGGCCGAGGCTTTCGAGGACGACGCCGACCGGATCGCTCTAGACGGCCGGAGCGTCGGCCCTCGTCTCCATGTGCTGATGCACGAGGTCGTGGCCAACCAGATCTCCGACGACGACCCGCCGGAGGTCTGGGCCACGGCCGAACGGCTCACGTCCGCCGGCTACGAGCGCCATGACGTGTTGCACATGCTCGGCTCGGTAGCGGCTGGCGAGTTCTGGTACATGCGCAAGACGCAGGTGGACTTCGAGCGGGCCCGCTACGCCGCCGCGCTCGACGTCCTGCCCGGGTCCTGGGACCGGTCGGGTGGAGAGGGGTGGGACAGCGACGATCGGGAGGACGGCGGGTGGCTGGCAGAGGGGACCATCCTCACGCACCGGCTGACCGAGGCGGAGCTGGCGGGCGGGTTCGTCGCCTACGTGCCCGACTTCGAGGTTCTCGGCCCCCTGCTCGCCGACTGCGGTCATCTCCATCTCACTGACGGGACGGTGGCCGAGCTGGAGCTCGACGCTGACGGCCGCGAGATTCTCGTGGGGGTGGATGGGTGGTTGCCCTCGGCCCAGCCCGGCGACCTTGTGGGATTCCGGATGACCGGCGACGAGGTCGAAGTGGTGGCGGTTACGGAGGTGTTGGCACCGGACGGTCTCGTCGAGGCGTTGCCAGCGGCGTTCGACCGGCTCAACGACGGCGACGGCATGCCCGTGACTGTGGCGGAGCTGATCGGCAGTCTGGTTGCTCAACCGCCGGGCCTGGCCGGGGATCTCCCGCCGGTGGGCGAGCTGCTCGCCGCCGGCGGGTTCGAGGTGCGCGACGGCTTCGCGGCACCGTTGGGATCCGACTGGGACAGCTTTGGGTACATCAGGAGCGTGGCGGCGACCGCGCTGGTCCATGGCCTCGACTACGACGAGGCCGACGCCCTCGTCATGGTCGCCATGCTCTTCCGACTCTTCGTCCGGGGCGAACTGGTCATGGAAGACGCCGACGAAGGGGTGCTCGAGGAGATAGCCCACCTTCTCTGCGAAAGCAGCATGGCCGCTGCCTTCGTCGCCGTGGCCACGGCCGACGGCGAGACCGATGCGCTCGGGCGTTTCGCCGACATCGTTCGTGCCCGGGCCCCGAGGCGGCACCGGGCCGGTCCGGCGTGGGTGGCCGCCGGTGTCGCCGGCCAGACGGGGAAACATGATCGGGCCGAGGCCATCCTCCAGGAGGCCATCGACGCCGACGACGGGTTCGGGCCAGCCCTGGAGGACGCGGCGTGGTACGCCAGCGACAGGGGCGACGCCCGCCGAGCCATGGACCTGCTCGGTCGTGTCGCACAGCTCCGCACCGACGCCGCAGTGGCGGAGGTGCGGATTGAGATGCTCGGCCAGTACGCCCGCTCGCCCAAGGCGCTGGCCCGCCGGAACGACCCCTGCCCATGTGGGTCGGGTCGGAAGTACAAGCTCTGCCACCTCCGCCAGCGCGACGCCGTGGCGCTGGCGGAGCGCACCGAGTGGATCTGGGCGAAGCTCGACTGGTTCCTGCGCCGGGCCGGGTACGCCGATCACATCGACGAGGTGGCGTTGGCCCTCGGCACCGACCATCCCCGAGACGAGGAGTTGGCCGCATCGCTGGTGCTCTTCCATGATGGCGTGGTCGCCGACTTCCTGCGCCTACGCGGCCCTTTGTTGCCCGCCGACGAGCGGAGCCTCGTTGCCCGATGGGCCGCGGTCGAGCGCTCGGTCCACGAGGTGATGGCGGTTGATCGTGGCGTCGGCGTCACGTTGCGCGACCTCCGCACCGGCGAGGTCGTCGAGGTGCGGGAGCGGCTGGGCTCGACGCAGATGGCTGCTGGCGATCTCGTGTGCGCCCACGCGGTCCCCGATGGCAGTGTTCCCGACGGCAGCGGCCACCAGCTCGTCGGAGGCTTCGCTCCGGTGCCGGCCTGGCTCTCCGACCGCCTCGTCGCAACGCTCGAGGACGAAACCGCGGACGCCGTCCAGGTCGCAGGCGTGATCGGCGTCGCCGGGATCTGGTGAGTGGCATCTGCCAGCAGTACACGCCGTAGCGCCGGCAAGGGGCTGAGAACGTGGTCTCATGGGCCGATCGACGAACTTCGTCCCGGGGTGGAACGACTGGCCGGCACGGCGCCCGCGGCCGTGACGGTGCGGGGCCGGCAGTTCCCGGTCGAGAGCGATGTCGCGTTCTGCTGCGGGCGGGCCGACGCCGATGGCATCCTGGGACTCGACCCCGGCGACATGGGCATCTCCGCGTTGGCCGGGGCCGTCGAGTTCGGCGCCGGCTACTGGTGGATCGTAGACCACAGCCGGAAGCGCCGGCTATCTCCAGGCGTTCCCGCGGATCGAGCGCATCCGCGAGCGCCTGGCCGCCGCCGGCACCTCCTTCGACGGGCCGAATGCCCGCCACGACCTGGCCGAGTACCTGATCGCCAACGGCATCATCGGCCCCGACGACCTCGCCCGCCTGGACGGGAACGCCCGTGACCGTGACGGTGGTCGGTCATGAGTGGCGAGTGCCGCTTCGGCCCCATCGACGACCCAGACCGCTACCGCCTGGGCGTTGCCGTCCACCCCACTGCCTCCCAAACCACGGTCGGCGCCCGCGATCCTGGGCCAGGCCGGCGATCACCGCCCGCAACGAGCCCTACGACCGGCCGAGGTCGACCGGCAGGGTGATCTCGGCTGTTGGCGGGGTCGCCGGACCGACGATCACGGGCTGCCGGGCGAGGGGCGGCCTGTGCTCGCTGGTCGCGTTCGAGCAGCCGCCGCCGCCGGAGCGGGTAGGGCGCACGTCGACGCTTGGCCTCGACTGGCTCACCTTCCAGAACGGTCTGGTCAGTGGGATCTGCCAGCAGTTCACGCCGTAGCGGGTTGCGACCCCGTGACAGGGGGAGCAGAACGTGGTCTCATGGGCTGGTCGACACACCTCCTCCTACCGCGAGAGAGCGGAGCATCCGCCGGCAGGCGCGATCGGCAGCCGCCTGGGCGATGCTCGCCCTCGCCGCGGCCTGTGGCGACAGTGGGTCAACGACGTCGGGCGGACTGCCGGCCCCTGCTACGACCATGACCTCGGCCGCCCCGACCACGGCGGCGCCGACGACGACGACCGTACCGAACGCCCGCACCGCCGGCGTCGGTGAGACCTTCTCCGTCAAGGTCGGGGAGTCGGTCGCCGTGACCGGGGCCGGGCTGTCGGTGACCTTCACGTCACTGGTGTCGGACAGCCGCTGCCCGTCGGGAGTGCAATGCATCCAGGCCGGGAACGCCGTCATCACGGTGACGGTCACGAGGCCTGGCTCGGCGCCGGTCAAACTGACCCTCGACACCGGAGGGCCGGTGTCCGCCCGCGCCGGGAACCGCTCGGTCGAGCTGGTCACCCTTAGCCGCGGTCAGGCACCGATCGCCCGGCTCAAGGTGACCTGAAGTCGCGCCGGCAGGTCCGCTACGGCGTGGGCGCCAGCCCCTGGACAAGAGATAGCTGGGGTTCTTCGTAGCTCGCGTGGCAGACAGCCAAGTTCCTTGTACCTCGGTGTGGGGCGCCGGTCGGCTAGCGCCGGCGCCGGCCGCGCCTCGCTTCCCGGCCTGTTCCCGTAGGCTGGCGCGCTCGTGGCTACGTCGTTCGTCCAGGTCCTGGCCAGTGCGGAGCTGGAGGAGGAGACGCCGGGTGAGCCCCGGCTCAAGATGGTGACCATCGACGGCGTCGATGTGCTCCTCGGCCGCCTCAGCGGCGGACAGGTCATCGCATTCTCGTCCAACTGCCCCCACCAGCAGACCCACCTCGAGGGTGCCACCTTCTTCGACGGCAGGGTCCGCTGCCCCCTGCACGTCTACCTGTACGACCCGAGGACCGGCGAGAATATCGTTCCGGCCCGCGACGCCAGGCCCGAGAACCTGTGGAAGCTCAAGCCCGGGTATCTCCCCGTCTACGACGTGGAGGAGCGCGACGGCTGGATCTGGGTTGGCGACCGGCCCAAGCCGCCGCCGGCCGCGTTCGACCCGGCCAAGGAGCGCCCGCCGGCGCCCGGCAGCCGGCGTCCGGTCGCTGCCGCCGAGCCCGCCGCCGCTCGCGACACCGCCACAGACCACGCCACCAAGGTCCTCCGGGTCGCGCCCGGCGCCACGTTCGCCCTGCACCTGCCCACCACCCCCCGCCCCGGCTTCATCTGGCGGGTGGAG
>JANMRJ010001130.1:0-2531 GCA_031370985.1 Acidimicrobiales bacterium | reverse complement strand
CAGCGGCAGCTCGTCGGGCTCATAACCCGAAGGTCGGCGGTTCGAATCCGCCCCCCGCAACCAAGCCGCATATCGCCTGAACCCCGGGTCCCGACCACCCGGGGTTCTTCTTTGTCCCGGATCGGTCGGTCGGCCCGTTTGGGGTCCGTCGCCAGCGTGCGATACCCCGGGGGGACTACTCCCAGCGAAACGTGCGTGTGGTCAGCAGAGCCGCCGCCACACCCCAGACGGCCAGCAGCACGAGCGGCCCGCGCGGATCGCCCGGTGCCGCACCCAGCCCGATCCGGAATGCCTCGGACAGGGCAGCTGCCGGCAGGATCCGGGCGAGATCGGCGAGGATCCCCGGCAGATGATCGATCGGCAGGACGACGCCGCCAAGCAGCAGCAGGACGAGAAAGAGGCCGTTTGCCAGGGCAAGCGTGGCTTCGGCCCGGAGCGTGCCCGCTATGAGCAGCCCGAGTCCGGCAAAGGCGAGCGTTCCCAGTCCGAACGCCGCCACCACGACGACGATGCTGGCGCCCGGTCCGGGGGACCACCCGAGCGCCAGCCCGCCCACGCCCAGGACGAGCGCGACCTGGCCGAGCTCGACGAGGAGGACCGTCACGATCTTGGCGGCCATCAGCCCGGAGCGGGGCAGGGGCGACCCGCCGAGGCGCTTCAGGACCCCGTAGGAGCGCTCGAAGGCGGTCGCGATCCCGAGGTTGACCAGGCTGGTGGAGATGACGGCGAGGGCGAGAATGCCCGGCACGAGGAAGCCGCTGCCGCCGGCGTTGAAGGCTGGCACGACCGACAGGAAGACGAGCAGGACGAGCGGGATCACGATGGTCACGAACAGGTTCTCGCCTCGTCGCGAGAGGAGTCGGAGCTCCATCCCGACCTGGGCGAACGTGGCCTGCAGCGCGGACGCGGCATTGCCACCGACGGCCGGCTGGTAGCCGTCGGGTCGTCCGGTGGTCATGCCGGCCCTCCCGGAGCGTCGCCAGCCACGGCCGACGGAGCGGCTTCCGGCACGCGGTCTCCAGTGAGCTCCAGGTAGCGCTCCTCGAGCGTCGCGGCGGTCGTGCGCAACTCGGCGATGAGGAGGCCGCGCGTGGCGCACCAGTCCGCCAACGTGGCCACGGCGGCAGGACCCGGTTCGACCGCGTCGAGGAGGTAGCGGCCCGTGGCCCCATCGGGTCGAACCAGCGCGGCTGGCGCCGCATCGCGGAACGCTTGTCCGAGGGTTTCGCGATCGGTCTCGTCGAGGGCGGCACTCAGCCGGAAGCGGAGCCGGGGCGCTGTCCCTCGCGCCAGCTCGGCGATCGTGCCCGCGGCCACGATCCGGCCGCGGTCGATGATCGCGACCTGGTCGGCCAGCAGCTCCACGTCGGCCAGCTCGTGGGTCGTGAGCAGGATGGTCACCCCGGCGGCGCGCAGGTCGACGATGAGCTCCCGGGTGGACGCCTTGGCGGCCGGGTCCATGCCGGCGGTCGGCTCGTCGAGCACGACGAGCTCCGGGCGGCCGACCAGCGCGAGGGCGAGCCCCAACCGCTGGCGCTGGCCACCCGACAGGACCCGATAGCGCGCCGTCCCGACGTCGCCCAGCCCGACGCGCTCCAGGAGCACGTCCGGATCGAGCGGGTCGTGATGGAACCGGGCGAACAGACGCAGGATCTCGCCGGGCCGGGCCTGCGGGTAGATCCCGCCTTGCTGGAGCATGAGCCCGATCCGGGCCCGCAGCGCCGCGCCGTCCCGGACGGGATCCAGGCCAAGCACCCGGACCGTGCCCTCGTCGGGCTGCCGGTATCCCTCGATGGTTTCGACGGTGGTTGTCTTGCCCGCGCCGTTGGGGCCGAGCAGGGCCATGATCGAGCCTGTCGGGACCGTCAGGTCGATCCCGTCGACAACCGCCCGGCCGCCGTACCGTTTGCGCAGGCCGCGCACGACGATGGCCGGGTTGTCGGCCGCCTGGGTGGCTGTCGTCACCGGAGGATGGCGGCGAGCTGGCGCTCGAAGTCGACCTTCGTCACCTCGCCGATCTGGCGCGACTGGATGATCCCGTTGCGGTCGATGAAGTAGGTCTGCGGTGGGGCCGCGATCCGCCAGTCGCGGGCGTGCGCGCCGTCGTGGTCGGTCAGGCTCGGCCAGCTGGCTCCGAAGGACCGCTGGAAGCCGAGTGCGGCAGTATCGTCGTCCTTGAACACGACCCCGACGATGGCCAACCCGTCTCCCGTATGCAGCGCGAGCTCGTCGCGGAAGAGCGGAAACTCATCTCGACAGGGCACGCACCACGATGCCCAGAAGTTGACGATGACCGGTCGGCCCCGGAAGGACGCCAGGTCGAGGGTCGCCCCGTCCAGCGTGGTGCCGGCCAGCCCCGGAGCAAGCGCGCCGGGTCCGGCCGGGGCTGCCGTGGATCCGCTGCCGATCGGTGCGGTGGCGCAACCTGCCAGCGCCAGGGCGAGCAGCCCGGCAGCGAACGCGTGCCGGGTCGACGAGCGCATCCTGGCGGGGGAACCGCAAGGCGCATGCAGGGAACGGCGTGGGCCCGC
>JANMRJ010001124.1:0-2876 GCA_031370985.1 Acidimicrobiales bacterium | reverse complement strand
GCTTCTTCGGCATTGGCCATCGACTTCCGGGTCCTCGGGCATCTCGAGGTGATTCACGACGGTGTATCCCTCCGGCTCGGCGGCCCGCGCACGCGAGCCCTGCTGGCCGCGCTCCTGATCGAGACCGACCGGTTCGTATCCCGAGACCGTCTGATCGACGAGCTGTGGGGCGACGAGCCCCCGGCAACGGCCGAGAACGCGGTGCAGGTGCAGATCGCGTCGCTGCGCCGCCTCCTGCCCGGCCGCATCGAGACCCGGGGCGCCGCCTATCGCCTCGCCGCCCGCCCCGACGAGATCGACGCGCGGCGGTTCGAGGTGGCGCTCGGAGTCGCACATGGGTTGCTCGAACGGCAGCCGGCGGCGGCCGCGGCCAGGCTCGCCGACGCGCTCGACGAATGGCGCGGACCAGCACTCGATGGCAGCGCTGAGGGACGCATGGCAGCCATCGAGGCCACGCGCCTCAATGCGCTCCGCCGATCGGCCCAGATCGAGTGGGCCGACGCGTGCCTCGCCCTCGACGAGAACGAAACCGTCATCGCGGAGCTCGGGGGGCTGGTGGCCGCCGATCCGACCGACGAGCGACTCGCCGGCCGACTCATGCTGGCCCAGTACCGTGAGAGCGGCGCGAGCGTCGCGCTCGCGACGTTCGACCGCGCGCGTGACGCCATCGAGCGCGAGCTCGCCGCCACGCCCGACACGGCGCTCATCGAGCTCCGCCGGGCGATCGAGCGTCGCGACCCGACCCTGGCTGGCCCGACCGCCGGACTGCCGGCCCCGATCACTCGCTTTGTGGGCCGTGAGGCGGAGCTGCGCGAGACCCTCGAGCTGCTGGGAACGACGCGACTGTTGACGCTGACCGGGCCCGGTGGTTCCGGGAAGACGCGCCTGGCCCTCGAGTTGGCCCGCGCGATGGCGGCGACACGCCTGGCCGAGGTGCACTTCGTCGCGCTGGCGACCCTCCCGTCGGGCGGATCGGTGACACGCCTCATCGCCCAGAGCCTCGATGTCCGTGAGCGACGCGGTGAACCGCTGATCGGGGGCATCCTGGACCGTCTCCAGAACCGCCGAGTCCTGCTCGTCCTCGACAACTGCGAACACGTGCTCCCAACGGTCGCCGGCCTCGTGGCCGACGTGCTCGCTGGGGTGCCCGGACTGCGGGTTCTGGCGACGAGTCGCGAACCGCTCGGGGCACCGGGCGAGATCACCAGGACGGTCTCCGGCCTGGGCCTTCCATCGCCGGAGGCCACGGTCGCGGAGAACCTTGCGGCGGACGCGATGCGGTTGCTGGCCGATCGGGCGGCCGCGGCGCGACCAGGGCTTGATCTGTCTGGGCCCGCCCTGGCGGACGCCGTCGCCCTGTGTCGCCGGCTCGACGGGCTGCCCCTCGCGATCGAACTCGCTGCGGCTCGCCTGCGCAGCCTGTCGCTGCGGGACATCGTGGCGCGTCTCGATGGCCGCGTGGACCTCCCGCCGAGCCGAGGAGAGGCGACCACCGAACGCCACCGGACGATGCGAGCGGCGATCGACTGGAGCTACGACATGCTCACGTCCGATGAGCGTCGGTTGCTTCGTCGGTTGGCCGTGTTCCGCGGCGGCGTCGACCTGGCTGGGGCCCTCGCCGTCTGGGGCGACGGCGTCTCGGAGGTCGATCCGATCGGGGTGCTGAGCCGCCTTGTCGACCAGTCGATGGTCGTCGCGTCGCCCGACCTGGACCCCACGACGTCCTATCGCCTCCTCGAGACGATCCGCCAATACGCCGAGGAGCGGCTGGCCGACGCAGGCGAGCGTGCGTCGACCCAGGCGCTCCATGCAACCTGGTGCGCCAGCCTCGTCGAGGCTGGGCGCGACTGGGGCGGCAAGGAACAGGAGCGCTGGCTGGTTCGACTCGGCGACGCCCACAACGACCTACTCGCCTCACTGGCCTGGTCGCTCGGTGAAGGCGGCGACCCGGACGGAGCGCTCGCGATGACCGCGAATCTGTGGTGGTACTGGTATGTCCGCGGTCACCTCGCGGAAGGTCTGGTGTGGCTACGGCGAGCGCTCGCCGCATCGACGCCGGCCACGTCTCGTACGCGGGCTGCGGCCCTTCGCGGCTCATCGGCGCTGGCGCGGAGCAGTGGCGATTACGCTGAGGCCATCCGGTCGGGCGAGGAGTGCCTGGCGATGTGCCGCGAGCTCGGCGACCGGCAGGGTGTGGCCGGATCCCTCAACAGCCTCTCCGCCACCGCCCTCGCGATGGGTCGGGTCGACGACGCGGTCCGCTACGGCGAGGCGAGCCTGGCCGAGGTCCGCGGGTCGGACAACCGCCGTGGGCTCGGCGCATCGCTCACGAACCTGGGCACGGCGCTGCGCAATCAGGATCGCTACGACGCCGCCGACGAGGCGCTGAATGAGGCGACTGCCGTCTTCCACGCGCTGGGCGATGTCCGCGGCGAGACGTCGACCATCATCAACCGGGCCATCCTCGAGCGACGTCGTGGACGTCTCGAGGTGTCGCGGGCATCCTGCATGGAGGCGCTCCGGCCGTGTGTCGTTCTGGGGCACGCCGAGGGGCAGGTCGACTGCCTCGACGTCGTCGCCACGATCGAGGTCGCCGAGGGGCGGTTCGCCGAAGGCCTGCGCCTGTTCGAGATCGTCGACGCTGCGCGGCGGCGACTCGGACTCGAGGTCGCGACCCCCGATGAGCGGCGCGACCGGGATGCCGCGATCGGCGCGATAGAGGCCGCACTTGACCGTGTGACGATCACCGCGATCAAGGCCACCGGACCGAGCGTGGACATCGAGTCAGCCGCCCTCCAGGTCCTCGATATTGAGCAAGGCGTCTGTGCCGGCACCCAATGTGTTCTGGACCACCAGCGTCGCCAGGCTCACTCGCC
>JANMRJ010001075.1:0-17163 GCA_031370985.1 Acidimicrobiales bacterium | reverse complement strand
CAGGGCGAGCAGGCCGGCGGCCATCCACACCGCGCCGAACAGCCGCCCGGCGTCGACCAGGTCGTCGGTAACCCCCAGGGCGACAAGCGAGCGGGCGCCGGCGTAGGTCACCAGGAAGTACGTCGGCGGGTGGATGTCGGCGCTGTTGATGCCGGCGTTGGGGTAGATCGCCGGGTCGAAGGAGGGCGAGTCGCACGGGGGCCGGCCGTTCCAGATGGACGGCGTGTAGCCCCGGCACGCCAGCGCCCGCAGCGCCGGCTGGCCGCTCAGCTCGCCGTGACGCACGACCAGCTGGCCGGCGTCGATCTTGTACAGGTAGTCGGCGTAGGCGAACTCGTCGAGCACGAAAAGGGCGGGGTTGCGGTCGACGTGCAACGCAACCACCGGCGCGCACAGCAGGAGCAGCACGACGAACCGGCCGCCGAGCCGCAGCGAGACCCTCGACTTTGTCCCGATCTGCGCGGAGCTCAGCGGGTTTCCAAGCGGGCGGCCGTCTCCCGGTACCGGACGCCCGGGATGAGGTGAACGCCGTCGAACGCCCCACTGTCGGCGATGGCTCCGGCGAGGTCGCACGCCAGGCCCACACCCGCGCCACGGTCGCCCTCGATGGCGTCCAGCCATGCGCCCGGGACGACGATGTCACCGATGGCGGCCATGAGCTTGCGGGCCATGGACGTGCTCGGCACGACCATGACGCCGGCATAGACGCTGCCGGCAAAGTCGACGGTGTCGCGCCAGGCCAAGAGGGCGTCGAGGTCGAACGACACCTGGACGAACAGGAAGTCGGCCTCCCGCTTCCACTGGGGGAGCGGACGAAGACGGGTGGTCACCCCGGCCCGGAAGCCGTCGCCGCCGCCGTGCTCCTCACTGAAGCGACGCAGCTCGTCGATCATCGAGCGGACGGTGAGCTGGCCGGTGCGGGCGCCCGCCGCCGGGTCGTCGCCGTAGACGAAGAGGAACTCATCGACGCCATAGGCCGCTCCGGTCAGCAGGTCGCGGCGGAAGCCCAGTGCGTTGCGGTCCCGGGCGTTGAGGCAGGCGATGGACCGCCCACCCATCCGGTCGACCTCGTGGGCCACGGCCACGCTCGACACCGTCGCCCGGCCCACATGGTTGTCCGGGATCAGGTACGCGGACGCCACCTTGCTGAGCACGCCGATCTGGTGGCGGACGTGCATGAGGTCGGGCCGGGTGGGCGGCTCGATCTCACATACCCACTCGAAGGCCCGCTCGGTCACCCGCTGATCCTCACCGGCCCGGGCGTGGGAGACAAGTTCTTCAGGCCCCGCGCCCGGCCCGGTCAAGGGCGCGCAGTGGCGGGACGGCGTCGATCACCGTGCTGAACGACACCAGTTCGCCGGCGATGTTGAGCGCGGCGACGCCGACGAGCACAACGTCGCGGGCGGTCGGTCCACAGGCGGCCACCACCCCGAGCCCGAGGACAGCGCCGAGCACGTTGGAGCCGGCGTCGCCGAGCATCAGCCGCTCGTGGAGATCGTCGAGCAGCAGGCCCAGGGCGGCGCCGAGGACCACCGCAGTGCCGCTCAGCGCCCATGTCCCACTGGCGCCCAGGACAAGGAGGACGAAGGCGCCGGCGCTGCACTTCACTGTGCGACCCGGAGCCCGATCGAGGAGGTTGGCCAGGTTGGCCGACAGTGCGACGAGGGCGGCGTCGGCCAGGAGCCGGGCAGGCGAGGCGCCGACAATGGGCGCCACCACCAGGAGGGCGACCACGCCGCCCCCGAACAGCTTCAGGGCGCCGGTGGTGACCCGGCCCTTGGCCAGCGCCCCGAGGTGGCCGCGGAAGCCCCGCTCGGCACCGCCGTCGGCCGCCGGCACCCCTCCCCCGCCTCCGGCCAGGTCGTCGATGAAACCCAGGAGGCCGAAGGCCAGGGCGGCGAGCAGGACCAGGCCCCGGACCCCGCCGATCCCCGGCGCGTCGCCGATCCCGAAGGCGCCCACCACGGCGCGGCCCGCCTCCACTAGGATGGCGGCGAGCGGCAGCACGATGCCGGCGGCCGTGGGGAGCGAGCGGCCCCGGTAGTTGAGCCGGGCGAGCGCCGGCAACGCGAACACGGGCCGGGCCGCCAGCCAGGTCACTCGGGCGCCCATGTAGCCGACGAGGACCGCGGCCAGGATCGAGGTCATCGGCTCGCGGCGCGCGTCGGGTCGCCGATCGGTTCGAGGAGGCCCGGTCGGCCGACGGGCTCGGCGAGGGCGAGCACGGCCAGGACCGGCCCGACGCACACGAGCACCATGGCAATGACAATCCCCCCAGAGTCGTTCAGGGCCGTGCCCAGGAGGCCGGCGACCAAAGCACCGAGCACGCCGACTCGCACCGGCGAGCCCTCCGGCACCAAGGCGCGGGCCTGGCGGTTGCGCAGGAGGACGGCGAGCAGGACCATGGCGATGACGAGCACAAGGGCGGTCCAGAACGACTGGCCGATCCCGCCGGCGCTCACCCGGACCCGTCGGACGATGGTGTCCAGAAGGCTTGAGTCGTCGCCGCGCAGGGTGGCCGACGCCAGCCGGCCGAGGTGGGTACGCGACTCCGGCGGCCGCCGGAGATCGCCGATGGTGAGCACGGCCAGGGCGCCGGCGGTGGCCGCGCCCACTGCGGCCAGCCGGCGCCACGTCGGTCGCCGGCCAGTCAGGGCCAGGACCACCAGCGCGCACACCGGCACGAGGGTAACGACGCCCCCGACGTCGGCCCCGAGGAACGACGCCCCATCGACGAATACGACCAACGCCAGCAGCGCGGCCGCGGAAACGAGCGCCTCCCGGCGGCGGGGTGCGTGGGCGACGTGGAGGGCGGCCAGGAGCAGGGCGGCGCCGGCCAGCACGCCGAAGGCGGTGTTGCCCAAGCCAAACCATCGCGACGCGGTCTGCGGCGAGTACCCCAGCACGCCGGCCAACTGCAGCCGGGCCCCCGTCGCCATGTCGGCCACCAACACGGCCACGGTCGTCCCGAGGATCCACGCAAGCGAGGACAGGGTTCGGCGCCGGCCTCGGGTGGCCAGCGCGACCACCGCGGCGTCGAGAGCGACGACTACGGCCGCGCCGGCACCACCCATGCCCGTGACGAACGGCAGCGCCCGCAGCAGGAGGGCGGCCA
Source organism: Acidimicrobiales bacterium (assembly GCA_031370985.1). Classification (GTDB taxonomy): domain Bacteria; phylum Actinomycetota; class Acidimicrobiia; order Acidimicrobiales; family AC-14; genus CADCTB01. Next base: position 14,048 of record JANMRJ010001075.1, on the reverse strand, counting down.
GTGGGAAGGCGGCGACAGCGAGGGCGGCGAGCCGCAGCCACCGCCGGCGAAGCCACGGCGTGCGGCCGGAGACGGCCAGCGCAGTCACCCACCAGAGGCCGACCTGGGCGACGACGAAGGCAGCGGTCAACGGCAGCCACAGCCGCTCCCGCCACGCCCCGTCGGCATCGAGGTCGGCCAGGCGGGCGAGATCCGCGGTCGCGGCGCGGTAGCGGAGGGGCCGGCCGGGCAGCTCGGTGGGCACCCGGGCGCCAATGGCGGCGAGGACCGTGGGTGCAATGTCGGTGAGGGCGACGAGGCCCGGGCGCCGGGTCGAGGGCGAGTGGAGGTAGCCCCTGACGACGCCGGCACCGCTGGCAACGACAGGGGTGAGCCGCCACTCCGCCGCCGGCGGCGTGACCGACACGACGAGGAGGAGCGTCCCGTCGGGGAGCGAGGCGGTCAACCGGGCCAGGAGCTCATCGGCCTGGGCCAGGGCCGCGGCTCGCGTGCGGGCCACATAGGCACCGGCGGCCCCGATCGCGGTCAACGCTCCGACGCGTTCGAGGTCGCCGGGATCGACAAGGACCACATCGGCGCCGGCCAGCGCGGCCAGTGCCCGGTCGGCCACGGCGCCGATGTCGGCCCGGTGGCCGAACGGGGCGGCCCGGTCCTCGACGAGCAGGTCCGGGGCCGACACGGTGCCGGCGTCGACCACGCCGGCTGCGTCCATCAGCGCCACCGCCGCCGGCCGGGCCAGGTTCGGGTGGCCGGGGATGGCGAGCTCAGAGAGGTTGGGGGCCAGGTCGGCGCTACCGACGACGGCCGTGCGCCGGCCGGCGGCGTGGAGGGCGTCGCCCAGGGTGCCCGGGAGGGTGGGCAGGCGCGTGCCGGCGCCGGCGCGCACCTCGCCGGCGGCGGGGACCAGGATGCCGGCGCCGCCCCCGACCGCATCGCGGTCTGTGGCATGGTCGGCCGCGGGGCCGGCGTGCACCCGGCTGCCGGCGCCGAGGGTGGCGTAGCCCTCGGACGCGGTCGGGACCTCGGACCGCGTGCGCACGCTCATCGCCGCCACCGCGCCGCCGGCGGCCAACCGGTCGAGGGTGGGCAGCGTGCCCGACCCGATGTCGTCCCAACCCAGGCTGGGCAGCCCGACGAGTAGGACCCGTTTCGCCGTGGCCGTCGGGGGAACGCTCGACGGAATGGCGCGGTTGCCTGACCATGAAGCCGTCACCATCGCCACAAGGGCGGCAACGACGACCACCCCCATGCGGGTGCGCGACGATGTCAACCGCGGCCAGAGCGCACGCACGACATCGGACCCCTGGCGGCCCCGATGCCGGAAGCCGGCGAGGCTGCGACCGGTGTGGCGGTGGTCCATGTCGACCGGCAGTTCGACGACCCGGGCGCCGGCCCGAGAGGCGTCGACGGAGAGGCCGACCTCAAGGCCGAAGCGGGGGGCGAGGTCGAGCGATCGGAGCAACGGTCCCCGGACGGCCCGCTGGCCCGAGAGCGGCGCGGTAACGACGAGCCCGCCGGCGCCCCGCCGGATGCCGGCGGCGGCCAACCGGCGGACCAAGCCGAACCCACCCCGCCCGTCGGCCGACGCCAGCACGCCGATGGCCATGTCGGCCGCGCCGGCCAGGACTGGTTCGAGGAGCACGCCGGCGCCGGCCGCGGTCGCTCCGGTGTCAGCGTCGACAAGCAGGTAGATGTCGGTCTCCGGGGTGGCGGCGACCGCCGCGGCCACTGCGCCCCCCTTGCCGAGGTTCTCGGGCAATCGCAGGACCCAGGCGCCGGCAGCTCGTGCCGCGTCCGCCGTCGCGTCGATCGAGCCGTCGTCCACCACCAGCACCTCGTCGACGGCGGCGAGGGCGGCGAGGGCGGTGACCGTCGCCCCGATGGAGCCGGCGGCGTCCTTGGCCGGGACGACGGCCACGACCCGGGGCTGGCCCAAAGTCACTGGTCCACACTCCCGTCGGGTGAGTGTCCCAGCGAGTGCTTGTCGGACCGGCCTCCCGTTGCGTTCCGCACGCAGCTGGCGAGGCCTGTCATGCCGCCGGCTCCCCGACCGCCCGCACCCGCCGCCACGCCAGCTCGGGCGCCTTCACTACGCGCTCGATCAGTACGTAGACACCCACGCCGGCGGCCCCGCCGGCAGCGACGGCGAGGGCCGCCCCCGACCGTCCGCCGAACGGTACCGCGCCGGCGACGGCCCACGCCACCGCGCCGGCCGGCACCGCGCCGGCGATGCTCCGCGCCAATGTCCACCCGACTGGCCAGGACACGCCGACCCGCCGGCGCACGGCCACGCCGAGCGCCAGCGCGCCGGCGACCATGGCCACCGAGTGCGCCACTCCGAGCGCGACGAGCCGTCCCGACCCGGTCGCCCGAGCCGACAGCACGACCATTAGGGTCGCCCCGCCCACGGCGACGCCCACGTTGACCAGCGCCGGCGTGCGGGTATCGCCGGCCGCGTACGACGCTCGGGTCAGCAGGTGCAGGCCGGCGTAGCCCGCCAGCCCGATGGCGTAGGCGGCCAGGGCCGAGGCGACCAGCCGGCCGCCGGCCTCGTCGAGGGCGCCCATCTCGATCAGGCGCAGCCCGGGACCGGCGAGGGCGGCCAGGAGCGCGGCGGCCGGCACCACGAGAAAGGCGACGCTGCGCGCCCCCCGACCCAGCGTCTCGGCGAAGCCGGCCCAGCGGCCGGCGTGGGCGTCAGCAGCCAGGCCCGGGTAGATGGTCGTCAGCACCGGGTGGGCCAGGATGGCGAACGGGAGCAGGAAGGTCGTGAAGGCGATGTGGTACGCCACGACTCCACCCTCCACCCGGTTGGCCAGGACCAGGGTGACGGCCACCAGCAGCTGGCTCATGCCCAGGTACACCAGGCCCCAGATGCCGGCCCGGCTCAAGGCGCGCAGGCCCGGGTGCCCCGGCTCCCAGCGAGGCCGCAGCCGAAGCCCGGCGCGCCGCAGGGCCATGACGGGCACCGCGGCCATGGCCACCACGCCGGCCGTCGTGCCCAGCGCCAGCACGAGCCGGTGGGAGAGGGCAAGGTCGAGGCCGCCGCGGCCGCCGGTCAGCAGCCGGAAGGCGATCATGGTGGCTATCACGACGAGGTTGTTGGCCACCGGGGCGAAGGCGGCGGCGGCGAAACGCCGCGTCCCGTGCAGCACAGCGGTCGCCACCGAGCTGACCGCGTAGAACAGGACTTGGGGTACGAACACCCAAAGGAGGAAGCCGCCAAGGCGCACCTCGGCGTCGCGCACCCCCTCGTCGGAGACGGCCACCGTCAGGGCGCGCATGATCCACGGGCGGACCAGGAGGCCGGCAAGGGTGACGACCCCGAGCACGGCCAGGGCCACCCCGAGCACCGCTCCGGCCAGGCGCTCGGCCTCGTCGCGCCGGCCGGCGTCGAGGAGGGCGACGAAAGGAGGCACCAGCACCGACGACAGGATGCCGGCGGCCAGCAGCTCGAACAGCAGATTCGAGACCAGGTTGGCCGACTGGTAGGTGTTGCCCAGGTACGTCGTGCCCAGCGCCCCGCCGACGGCGACGACCCGGAGCAGGCCGGTGACCCGGGCGGCGACGTTCCCGACGGTGACGTGGGTGCGCGCGCCCCCGAAGCCGACCCGGCTCAAGGCGTGGCGGAGGGAACGACGCGCTGTGCGCCCGGCCCAACGCCGTAGTGGCCGAACCGGGGCGTGCCCAGATCCTCGAGAGCCAGGACGGCGGCGGTCTGCCCGATGGGCGACTCCAGGTTGTCGACTGTGGACAGCCTTCCGGACACGGTGTCGCCCCGCAACAACCCCACGAACACGGCCCGGCCGCCGTCGCTGTCGACGCCCGACTCGGCCGCCACCACCCGCCCCAACGCCTGGGCGTAGGCCTGGGCCAGCGGCACCGCAACCACGTCGTCGCCCACCTCGGCCCCGGCGCCGGAGACGACAAGATACCGGGTGTTGGGCAGCGGCAGCGACCCCAGGCTCGACGGGACCGTGCCGGTCGTGACCGACTGCCCGCCGGCGCCGGCGGTGGCCGACTGGGCCCCGGTGGTGGAGGTCGGCGGCGGGGGGGATTCGTACGTGAGGAAGCCGGCGTTCTGGAGCGCGGCCAGCGGGCTGGTATCGGTGCTGGCCGCGTCGCGCGCTGCGGCCACCTTGGCCAGCGCCTGCTTGCGGACGATCTCGGGCCGGTCCAGCGGGAGGTCGAGGGCGATGGCGAGGGCCCGGAGGTCTCCGTCGCTGGCCAGGCGCATCTTGGAGGTGAACCAGATCGTCCCCTCCATCGTGGCCTGGGCGCTGACGAGCGCCTGGCGGACGGCGTCCACCGGCCGGCGGTCGACCCCGGCGACGGCGATGACCATCACCGGGATGCTGCGGAGGTGGCCGCGCAGGAGCTCGTCACGGGTGGTGACCGCAAAGTCCTGCCCCTGTTTCACCTGGTCGCTAAGCTTGCGGTTCTCCTCGCGGGTGGCGCCCACAGACCGCTCGACGGCGTCGAGCTTGTTGTTGAGGGCGTCGACGGTGACCCGGTCGATGACCGTGGTGCCCATGATGATGCCCAGGCCCAGGGCCAGGAATACGGCCACCAGGGAGACAATGTGGTAGCGGAGGTTGATCACCCGACGATCGCGTTCCAGGTCTCGGTGATGCTGAACCACATGGCCTTGACGAAGACGTGGGCGGGCTGGGCCACGGCCACCATCACGAACATGGCGAAGAGGGCGGCGACCACGAGGAGGATCATGTCGCTCGACCGCACCCGGCTCTGGTAGAGCCGGCTGACGCCCTTGGCGTCGACCAGGATGGGCCCGACCTTCAGGCGCACCAGGAACGTCGAGGCCATGCCGGCCCGGCCCTTGTCGAAGAACTCGATCATCGAGGCGTGGGTGCCGACGGCGACGATCAGCTCGGCCCGCTTCTCGTACGCCAGCAGCATGGCGACGTCCTCGCTGGTGCCGGCGGCCTCGAAGGTGGTGTGCGCCAGGTCCAGCTCCTCCAACCGGCCGGCGCCGGGCGCGTTGCCGCCCGGGTAGGCGTGGACGATGAGCTGGGCACCGACGTGGAGGGCCTGGGTGGAGGCGGAGTCGAAGTCGCCGATGACGATGTCGGGCGTGTGCCCACCGTCGAGGAGGACATCGGCGCCCCCGTCCACCGCGATCATCACCGGGCGCATCTCCTTGATGTAGGCGCTCAGGGCAGCCAGGTCGGCGCGGGCGTCGGTGCCGCCCCGCACGACGATCAGCACGTGGCGGCCGGCCCGGTCGACATTGAGGTCGGGCAGCACCGGGGAGTCGGTGAGGAGGTGCCGTTCCCGGCGCAAGTACTCGAGGGTGTTCTCGGCGAAGCGCTCAAGCTCGTCGCCGATCGACTGGCGGGCCGCCTCCAGCTGGGCCTCGAGCGACTCCAGGGTGTGGCGGATGCCAGTGGCCACGATGTCGCCGTCGCGGCGGACCTCGGTGCCGTCGATCTCCAGAAACTGTCCCTCCCGCACTGCGGTGAGCACCTGCATGCCCACGTCGTCGACCACGGGGATGCCGGCGGCGGCGAGGAGCAGTGGGCCCAGGTTGGGGTACCGCCCCGAGCTCGACCGGGCCGCGTTGACCACCCCGCCGGCCTTGGCGAGGATCAGGCCCTCGGCCGCCACCCGGTCGAGGTCCTCGTGGTCGATGACCGCGATCTCGCCGGGCTGGAGGCGGGGGATGAGGTTCTTGGTGCGGCGGTCGACCCGGGCACGGCCGACGACGACGCCCTCGGCGGGAACGGCGCGCAGGGTGGGGCGGCCGAACCGGTGGCGCAGGCTCTCACGGGCCATCAGCTGGCTCTCGTTGTTGTGCGCTGAGCCGCTGCGGTTCGGAGCAGCTCCTCGGCGTGGTCGCGCGCCGTGCCGGAGTCGGGCTGGCCGGAGAGCATCCGCGACAGCTCGATGACCCGCTCGGCGCCGGCAACCGACCGCGCCGCCGCCACCGTCTGGGCGCCGGCGTCCTCCTTCGACACCACCACCTGGTGGTCGGCGAACGCCGCGACCTGCGGCAGGTGGGTGACGACCAGCACCTGGTGGGCGGCGGCCAGCTCAGCCAGGGCCCGGCCGACGGCCAGCGCCGCCTCCCCGCCCACTCCGGCGTCGACCTCGTCGAAGACCAGGGTGGGCGGGGCGTCGCTCAGCACGAGGCGGGCGGCGAGCATGGCCCGGGCCAGCTCGCCGCCGGAGGCCACCTTGGCCAGGGGCAGCGGTGGCGCGCCCCGGTTGGCGGCCAGGAGGAACTCGACGTCGTCGGCCGGGCCGGTGCCGTCAACGGCAACCTCCAGGCGGGCCCCGGGCATGGCGAGGGTGCGAAGGTGGTCCTGGACCTGGGCGGCGAGGCCGGGCGCCGCCTTCCGCCGGGTGGCGGCGACGGTCGCGGATGCCCGGTCGACGGCCTCGACGGCCACCCGCCGTTCGGCTTCCAGCGCCTCGACTCTCACGCTGTGGGACTCCAGTTCGGCCAGCCGGGCGCGCATCTCGGACTCGAACGCCATCACCTCGGACAACTGCTCACCGTACTTGCGGCACAGGTCGCGGAGCAGTCGCCGGCGGACCCGGACCTGGTCGAGGCGCTCCGGCTCGTCGACGATGGCGTCGCCGGCCACCCGCAGGTCGGAGGCGACCTCGGCCAGCTCGGCCTGAAGATTGCGGAGCCGTACCTCCACGTCGGCGAAGGGCCGGCGCCCGTCGAGCGCGGCCATGGCCTGGCCAACCGCGTCGAGGGCGCCACCGTCGCCGAGCAGGTCGTCGTAGGCGGCGGAGGCGGCGTCGCGATGGGCGGCGGCATCGGCGAGGGTGTCCTCCTCGGCTTCGAGGGCGGCGTCCTCGTCGGGGTCGTCGAGGTGGGCCGACGCCAGCTCGTCGAGCTGGAAGCGAAGGAGGTCGACCTCGCGGGCCCGGGCCCGGGCGTCGCCACCGAGGCCGGCAAGAGCCCCGTCGATCTCCCTCACCCGGTCGCGGGCCGCGGTGAGGGGGCCGAGGTCGACGCTGGCGAAGCGGTCGAGGGCGGCCCGCTGGGCGCGGGGCGACAGGAGCGACTGGTGGGCGTGCTGGCCGTGGAGGTCCACCAGCGCCGCGCCCAGCTCGGCCAGCTCGGTGGCGGTGGCCAGGCGACCGTCGACATAGGCCCTCGACCGGCCGTTGCGGGGCACGGCGCGGGCCAGCACGGTCTCCTCCGCCCCCTCCGCGCTCACGAAGCGCCCCTCGACTCGGGCCTCCTCGGCTCCGGGGCGGACCAGGACGGCGTCGGCCCGCCCGCCCATGAGCAGGTCGATGGCCTCGACCAGGAGGGTCTTGCCGGCGCCGGTCTCGCCGGTGAGGGCGGTCATGCCCGGCTCCAGCACCAGCTGGAGGTCGACGATCACGCCGAGGTCGCGGACGTGCAGTTCAGCCAGCATTATGTTCAGCCAGCATGTGTTCAGCCAGCATCAGCGGTCGGCCACGCCGAACTTGGTCTTCAGGATGCCGTAGAAGTCACGGGTGCTGAGGGCAACGAACCGGGCCCGACCCGGCGCCTCGGTGCAGACGATAGCGTCGCCCTTGCCCAGGAGGCCCATCTCCCGCCCGTCGATCACCAGCATGGCCGGGCGATCGGTCACTTCAATGCGCACCGAGTCGGCGGCATCGACGACCAGGCTGCGGTCGAAGGACATGTGGGCCGACACGGGCGTCATGAGCAGGGCCCGGACGTTGGGCGAGACGATCGGGCCGCCGGCGGAGAAGGCATAGGCCGTCGACCCCGTGGGCGTGGCGACGATGAGGCCGTCGGCCGCGTAGGTGGTCCAGAACCGGCCCTCCACCGCGACCGCGACGTGCACAGTGTGGCCGGCAGCGGGACGCTCAACCACCGCTTCGTTGAGGGCCCAGACCCCGGCGCCGGGGGCCGGCGTGGGCTCGCCGGCTCGCTCGATGGCGACCGAGAGCATCATGCGCTCCTTGATGGCGTAGTCGGCGGCCAGGGGATCGCCGGCCAGCACTCGCTCGAGGGCCTCGGTCAGTCCTTCGGGCTCGAGGTCGGCCAGGTAGCCGAGACGGCCGAGATTCACGCCCATGAGGGCCACGCCGGCCCGACTGACCAGGCTCACCGCCCGCAGGATGGTGCCGTCGCCCCCCATGGTGACGGCCAGGTCGAGGCCGTCGCAGAGCTGGTCGATAGCGACGCCATGCTCAGGAAGGCCCACGTGGTCGGCGTCGGGTTTGGGCAGGCGGACGATGTGGTTGCGTTCGAGGAGCCACTGCGCCGCCTCGCGGGCCAGGTCGGCGGCTTCCGGGCGGTGCTCGTGGACGATGAGAGCGACGGTGGCCATCAGCTGGCTTCCGCCGCCTGCCGGCGGGCGATCGCGGCGTCCACAACCCCGTTGACCTGGGCTTCGGTGTCGTCGGGGTCGGGTTGGGGGCGGCCGGTCACGACGTGGGCGAGGAACTCCACGTTGCCCTCCGCTCCCAGCAGCGGCGACACCATGAGCCCCGCGGTGGCTGCGCCTAGCTGGGCGAAGGCGTCGGCCACGCCCCGGAGGGCGCCGGCCCACACGTCGGGATCACGGATCACCCCGCGCTCTCGATCGGCGTCGGCCTTGCCCGCCTCGAACTGGGGCTTCACCAAGACGACGAGGTCGGCGCCGGCCGGGATGGCCAGGCCGGCCAGGGCCGGCGCCACGGTGCGCAGCGAGATGAACGCCAGGTCGGCGACGATCAGGTCAAACGCATTGGTGGCCGGCGCCAGGTCGGCGAGGGTGAGGTGGCGGACATTGGTGCGCTCCCGCACGGTGACCCGGGCGTCGTTGCGCAGGCGCAGGTCGAGCTGGCCCCGGCCGACATCGACGGCCACCACGTGGGTCGCACCCCGCTGAAGAAGGCAGTCGGTGAAGCCCCCAGTGGAGGCGCCGGCGTCGAGCGCGGTCCGGCCGGCGACATCGACCTCGAACCGGTCGAGGGCGGCATCGAGCTTCTCGCCCCCCCGGCTGACGAAGCGGGGCCCCGGACCCCGCAGGGCGAGAGGGTCGTCGGCATCAACCATGCGGGCCGCCTTGGTCGCCGGCACCCCGCGCACCATGACCCGCCCGGCGGCGATCTCCGCCTGCGCTCGATCCCGGCTGGAGACCAGTCCCCGGCGCACCAGCTCCGTGTCGAGCCGCCGGCGCAGGTGCTCAGCCCTTCGCTGAGTATCGCGTGAAGAACTCGTCCCCGGGCACCCCCCGACACTACCCGTCGGCCTCGGAGCCACGAAGGCCGGACCTAAGCTCCCGGCCGTGATCCCCCTCAAGGACTACAACCCGACCCGGCGGTTCCCCGTGGTCACCCTCATCCTCATCGCCATCAATGTCGGCGTCTACTTCTTCGTGCAGCGGCCCTACGACAAGCAGTCGAGCCAGGCCAAGTTCTCCTACCAGGTGGCCGCCATTCCCTGCGAGGTCGTCCAGGGCCGGCCGCTGACCGAGGACGAGGTCGTCCGCACCCTGCGCGACAGCAACGACACCGCGTGTGACACCAATGCCCCGGCCGGCGACCCGGAGGTGTTCCCGAACAAGGCGGTATGGCTGGCCCTCGTCTACTCGATGTTCCTGCACGGCAGCCTGCTCCACCTGGGCGGCAACATGCTCTTCCTGTGGATCTTCGGGAACAACATCGAGGACCGGATGGGGATCCCGGGCTACGTCGGCTTCTACCTGCTCGCCGGCCTGGTCGCCTCCGCGGCCCACATCCTGGTCCAGCCAAACAGCACCGTCCCGGTCGTGGGGGCCTCGGGCGCCATTGCCGGCGTCATGGGCGCCTATGCCGTGCTTTTCCCCAACGTCAAGATCCGCTCGCTCATCTTCGTGTTTATCGGGGACATCGCCGCCAAGTGGTGGCTCGGGTTCTGGTTCGTGACACAGTTCTTCACCAACCCGAACGAGGGGGTGGCGTGGGTGGCCCACGTCGGCGGGTTTGCCTTCGGCGCGCTGGTGGCCCTGTTCCTGCGAGATCGGCTCCGGCCCCCCCGTGTGCCCGTCGTGGCCCCGGAGATGAATCCGACCTGGTGACACCAGACCACTCTGCTAGGCAGGGACTCGTGCCTCGCTTCGAACCTTTCGCCGGCGTCCGCTACGACCTCGACCGGGTCGACCTCGACGACGTGGTGGCGCCGCCCTACGACATCATCGGCCCGGATGAGCAGTCGTCGCTGGAAGCCCGCAGCCCCTTCAACGTGGTCCGGGTCGACCTCCCCCGGGAGGACAGCGGCGACCGGTACGCCGCCGCCGGCGCCCGGTTCAACCAATGGCTGGCGGAAGGCGTCCTGCGCACCGACCCCGAGCCGGGCTTCTACGCCTACCGGATGGGCTACCACGACCCCGCCGGCAGCAGCCGCCAAATCGTGGGCGTCCTGGGTGCCCTTGAGGTTGTCGCCCCCGGCGAGGGCGATGTCCTCCCCCACGAGGAGACCCAGCACAAAATCCGCTCCGACCGGCTCAGCCTGCTCCGGGCGTGCCGGGCCGACCTCTCGCCCGTCTGGGGCCTCTCCATGGCCGAGGGGCTCACGGAGCTGGCCACCGGCGCGGCCGGCGCACCGGTCGCCCGCTGCACCGACAAGGAAGGCGTCCACCACCGCTTGTGGCGCCTGACCCAGCCCGGTGTGGTCGAGGCCGTTGCGACCACCGTCGGATCCGCCCCCGTGGTCATCGCCGACGGCCACCACCGGTACGCGACCGCCCTGGCCCACCGCGACGAGGTCCGCGCCGCTCGCGGTGGAGGCCAGGGCGACGAGGGGCTGGTCATGGCCCTGGTCTGCGACCTGACCGACGGCCAGGCCAGCGTGCGGCCAATCCACCGGATCATCGACGACCTGCCCGACAACTTCGACTTGGTCGCCGCCCTCGAGCCGTTCTTCGAGCCGTTCTTCGAGCCGGTCGCCGCCGACACCGCCGCCCGCATCACCGAGCGCATGGCCGAGGTCGGCGGTCTCGGTTTGGTGCTTCCCGGCGACCGGGCATGGGTTCTCGTGCCACGGGGCCCCGCCCACCCCGCCGGCGACGACCCGCCGCCCGACGCCGCCCTGCTCGACAAGGCTCTCGCCACGTTCCCGGCCCACACGTTGGCCTTCGACCACTCGCCGGACTCGGTCGCCGGCGCCGTTGCCTCCCGCCGCGCCGCCGCGGGCGTGCTGCTCCGCCCCGTGGACGTGCGCCAGATCGCGGCCATGGCACGGGCCGGGCGGATGATGCCGACCAAGACCACGTTCTTCCACCCGAAGCCCCGGACCGGGATGGTCTTCCGCCGTCTGTCGCTCTGACTGCAGGCCCTCACGTGAGGGCCTCAGCCAGCGAGGCTTGCGCCCGCTGCAGCGCGGCGGCCGCCCGCTTGGCATGCCTGGCGTTCACGACCGCCTCGGCGACCACCTCGGTACGGCTCTGCGTGCTCCCACCGGCACGAAAGAACCGGCGCCGCACCCGCCCGATCACGAGCATCCGCTCGTCGACATCGTGGTCGCCGGCGCTGGCCGGCGCCCCCATCCAGACGACGGGCACAGTTTCGGCCCGCTCCCCCGGCCGGTCAACCGTGACCTCATACGCCACCAACCGGTCGCCGCTGGGCAGCTCCCGGGTCTCCGCCGGCCGGGCCAGCCGGCCGATCAACACCACTACGTTCGTCATTGCGCGTCTTCCCCTTGGTCGTGCCTACAGGCGAGGGGGAAGCGCCGAGGAGGACTCTACCGAGGGGGTGGGACAACTACCTCAGAGGCGGTCACCCCAGGGCCACGAGGCGCTCGGCGGCATCGGCCAGGCCAGGCTCGAAGGCGACGACCCGCGAGAACAGGTCCCGGGCCTTCGGCGCGTCGCCCGCCCGCTCGTACAGATCGGCGAGGGCGTACCAGAGGCGGGCGTGGTGGAGGCCGGCGCTGCGCGTCGGCCGCACCGGGCCTCGTTCCAAGAGTTGGATGGCGCCGTTGATGTCGCCCTGGTCGGCAAGTGCCCCGGCGGCCACGATCCGTCCCTCAGTTACCAGGGCCGCACTGGGCGAGGCCACCCGTAGCTCCTCCCAGAGCTCGGCGACGGCGCCGTAGCGCTTCAGGGCCCGGTAGGTGTCGGCCAGCACCGGGTGCTGCTCGACCGACCCGCCCAGGCTTCGGAACGCCTCCAACTCCTTGGCTGCGAGCGCCCACTGGCCGGTGCCGTAATAGGCCAGCCCGGTCAGCTCCCGGACGGCCCCGACGGTGGGCGCTTCCTTGCTGAGCGGCTTGAGGATACGCAAGGCGTCGGCCAGGTGATCGCGATCGAAGGCGTCGGCCGCCTGGCCCAGGCGACGCTCGATCCGGGGCGCCAGCGAGGCCTCGACCGCGACGGCCACCTCCTGGGCGACAACCTTCGACACCTTCCGGCTCCGAGGCCGGGGCGCGGCCAGCGGAGCGGACCCCGCGGACGGCGGACGGCGGGGCGCCTCGGGGGCATCCCTGGTCCACTGCTCGGGCTGCCACGCCGGCGGACGACCCCGGTCGCGCTTCTCGGGATCCTTGTCCTCCCGGTCGGGTGCCGGCCGCACGACGCGGGCGCCGCTCTTGGCCACCTTGCCCCACTTCGCCGGCAGGGCAGGTTCCGCGCCACGGGATGGCCACCGGGAGGGAGCACCGCCGGCGCCGTTGTCATTCGACCTGCTCCGACCCCCCGCCGGCGGACGGCCGGCCCGCCAGGCACCATCATCGCGCCCGCTGTCGCCCGCCGACCCACGCCGAGCCGGACGAACCCCGGGCGGGCGGGCGCCGGCGCTCGCGCCCCTAGAGCTGGACGTACCGGCCGAACCACCCCTGGAGGCTGGCTCGCCCCTCGGGCCAGCGCCTCTCGATGCAGGCTGGCGCGGTCCGGCCTCGCCCGCAGGCCGCCGCACCGACCCGCCCACCCCCGGTGCCGACCTCCTCAGCCCACCGTCGCCAAGCGATGAGCCCCTAGGCCCACCGTCACGCCACGTCGAGCTCTTGGCGCCGCCGTCACTGGGGAATGAACTCTGCTTGCCGCCACCGCCAGCCGACAAGCTCCTCGTACCGGACCCGCGCCACGATGAGTTCCGGGCGCCGCCATCACGCGCCGACGGGCCACTCCGGCCTCCATCCCCCGCCGCCGAACTCCTGGTGCCGTCACGGCCCGCCGAGGCGCCTCTGGAGCCAGCCTCCCGCGCGGTCGAACCCCTGGGGCCGCCATCCCGGGCCGACGAGCTCCTGGCGCCGGCCCCACCACCCGTCGAGCCTCTCGGGCCGCCATCCCTGGAGGTAGAACTGCTAGCAGCGCCACCGCCGGCCGACGAGCTTCTCGGGCCGGCATCCCGGGCCGGCGAGCTTCTCGGGCCGGCCTCCCGGGCCGCCGAGCTTCTCGGGCCGGCCTCCCGGGCCGGCCTGGACCCCGGACTGGGGTCGGACGGCTGACGTCTCGGAGGGGCCACAGGGTCGACAGTATCCCGGAAATAGAAGAAGGCCCCCACATGTGTGGGGGCCTTCTCTCAAAAAGAATCCGGCGGCGACCTACTCTCCCAGGGGGATGCCCCCCAAGTACCATCGGCGCTGGCAGGCTTAACTTCCGTGTTCGGAAAGGGAACGGGTGTGACTCCGCCGCTAAGGCCACCGGAAAACAAGGGCTCTTCTTGAGCCTTTCAGAGCGAGCACGCGCAACTTAAAATGAATCTCCAAGCCCTCGGCCGATTAGTACCGGTCGGCTAAGTACCTTGCGGTACGTACACCTCCGGCCTATCAACGTGGTCATCTGGCCACGGGCCTTACCAGCTTGTGCTGTGGGAAACCTAATCTAGGAACGAGCTTCGCGCTTAGATGCTTTCAGCGCTGATCCCACCCGCAGGTCGCAAACCAGCCGTGCCTCTGGCGAGACAACTGGCACACGAGAGCTGCGTCCGTCCCGGTCCTCTCGTACTAGGGACAGCCTTCCTCAAGTTTCCTACGGCTGTGACGGATAGGGACCGAACTGTCTCACGACGTTCTGAACCCAGCTCGCGTACCGCTTTAATGGGCGAACAGCCCAACCCTTGGGACCTGCTTCAGCCCCAGGATGCGATGAGCCGACATCGAG
>JANMRJ010001212.1:0-10880 GCA_031370985.1 Acidimicrobiales bacterium | reverse complement strand
CCTCCGATCGGGCGACCACGCCCGCGTCGCCCGCTGGCGGCGGGCTGTCTCGTTGGCCCGGACGGTTTGCCGGCGGCCCGATCTGATCGCCGCCCGGGGCGGGCTGACCACCGAGGAGGAGGCCCTGCTGCAGGGGCTCGGCGAGGAGGAGTATCGTGGCCTGTCCCCGGAACACCCGTCGCAGGAGTCGAGCGCGCCATGAACCCCACCGATCTCGTCGATCGCGACAGCCTTCGCGACGACATCCCTCAATTCGGGCCGGGCGACACGCTCAAGGTCCATGTGCGGGTGGTGGAGGGGAACCGTGAGCGGGTGCAGGTGTTCCAGGGCGTCGTGATCCGCCGCCAGGGTTCCGGCGTACGGGAGACTTTCACCGTGCGCAAGGTCAGCTTCGGCGTGGGCGTGGAGCGGACGTTCCCGGTGCACTCGCCGATCCTGGCCAAGATCGAGGTCGACCGCCTGGGCGACGTGCGGCGGGCCAAGCTGTACTACCTGCGGGACCGGATCGGTAAGAAGGCCAAGATCAAGGAGAAGCGCACCGTCAGGTGAGCGCCCTCGGCGAGCCGGACCTGATCGACTCCGATCGCCGGCAGTCGACGTTTCTCCAGGTCGCACGCGAGCTGGGCATCCTGGTGGTGACGGCGCTGGTCATCGCCGTCGTGGTCAAGAGCTTCGTGGCCCAGGCGTTCTACATCCCGTCGGGGTCGATGCTGCCCCAGCTGCAGATCGACGACCGGGTGGTCGTCTCGAAGATCTCCTACCGGATCCACGACCCGCACCGGGGCGATATCGTCGTGTTCGACGCGCCGGGCGGTGGGCCGAAGGGCTCCGCGCCATTGCCGGAGCGGGCAGTGCGCAGCGTGATCCAGTCCATCGGGCTGGCGGCGCCGTCGACGGACGAGTACATCAAGCGGGTGGTGGCGCTGCCGGGCGAGCGGGTTGAGGGCCGCGGGGGCAAGGTGCTCGTCGAGGGGCGGGAGCTGGTCGAGCCATACCTTCCCGCCGGCACGATCACCAGCGACTTCCCGGCCGTGGTCGTCCCGCCGGGCACGCTGTGGGTCATGGGGGACAACCGGGGGAACTCCGCTGACAGCCGCATCTTCGGCCCGGTCCCCCAGTCGACGGTGGTCGGGCGGGCCTTCGCCCGGGTCTGGCCGCTGAACCACACGTCATTCCTCTGAACGGTCGCGTTCGGTCGTACAGTGATGCCATGAGCGAAGAGGATCTGGAGCGGTATGAGACTGAGATGGAGCTCCAGCTGTACAAGGAGTACCGCGATGTCCTGCCCCTCTTCTCCTACGTCGTCGAGACGGAGCGCCGCTTCTACCTGGCCAACACGGTCGACATGGAGCTGCGCGACGACGATGGCGCCAACGGCGGGCGCAGCCACCTGGAGCTCGAGCTGAAGGACGCCTGGGTCTGGGACATCTACCGGCCCGGCCCGGCCCGCTTCGTGTCGTCGGTCCGAATCGTCACGTTCAAGGACGTGAACATCGAGAAGATCCGGAACGACCCGTGACCGGCCCGTGAGGCCGGTCCAACCAGCACTCACGGAGACGCGCTCCCGAAGGGAGTGCGGACCCGTGACCGGCCCGTGAGGCCGGTCCAACCACCTCTCACGGAGACGCACCGCTCCCGAAGGGAGTGCGGGTCCGTGATAGCGAGTCGGTGACACAGGCGCGCCGGGCGCTGGGGGCCGGCGGCGAGGACGCGGTGGCCGCCTGGTACGTCGAGCATGGCTACGAGGTGGTGGCGCGGAACTGGCGCTGTCGGGCCGGCGAGCTCGACCTCATCGTGCGCCGCGGCCGCACGTTCGTGTTCTGCGAGGTCAAGACCCGCTCGTCCGACGCCTTTGGGGCGCCGGTCGAGGCTGTCACCCGGGACAAGCAGGTGCGGGTGCGTCACTTGGCCGCCCAGTGGCTGGAGGACGCCCCGTTGCGCCCGACCGACATCCGCTTCGACGTGGCGTCGGTGCTGCGGGGCGAGATCGAGGTGTTCGAAGGGGCGTTCTGAACTGACCTGATCTAGCTGTGAAGGACGGCGGCGGGTACCCAACGGGCGACGGCGGCCGCGAGCTCGGAGTACCTGGTCGGCTTGGGAATGTAGTCGTCCATGTCCGCTTCGAAGCACCGTTGCCGATCGTCGAGGGTGGCGCTGGCCGTCAGGGCGATGACCGGCGTTCGGTGCGGCGCGCCCTGGCGCCGGCGGATCTCCTGGGTAGCCTCGAACCCGTCCATCTCTGGCATCTGGCAATCCATCAGCACGGCGGCGTAGTCGACCCGCATGAGCGCTTCGACGGCCTCCCGTCCGTTGCTCACCACGTCGACCCGGTAGCCGAGCTTCTCGAGCATCCGGGCGACGACGATCTGGTTCACAGGGTTGTCCTCCGCAACAAGGACGGCGGCGCCGCCGACATCGGCGAAGAGGCCCCAGGGCGCGGCCGGGACCTCCCGCGTCAGTGGCTCGGCGGGGCCGCCGGCCCGCGGGGTGTGGCGCGGCAGCGGTACCTCGAACCAGAAGGTGCTGCCGTGGCCAAGCTCGCTGCGGTACCCGAGCATGCCACCCATGAGCTCGACGAGTTGGCGACAGATGGCCAGGCCCAGCCCGGTCCCGCCGAACCGACGGGTGGTAGAGGGGTCGGCTTGGTTAAAGGGCTCGAGGACATCGCCACCAGAGGGGTCGATGCCGATGCCGGTGTCAGTGACCTCGACGCGAACGTGGTCGCCAGCGCCGGCCATGACATCGACATGCACCTGGCCAACGTCGGTGAACTTGATGGCGTTCGCGGTCAGGTTGGCGAGGATCTGGCGAAGGCGTCCCGGATCCCCGACGACGAGCTTCGACACATCCGGGGCGACGCTCAGCTCGAGTGTGAGGCCTTTGGCGTCGGCCGCCGGGGCCTGCACGTCGACCACGCCCCCCACGGTGGCCCGCAGGTCGAAGTCGATCATCTCCAGCTCGAGCTTGCCGGCCTCGACCTTCGAGAAGTCCAGAATGTCGTTGAGGACGCCCAGCAGGTTCTCGGCCGACTGTTGCAGCAGTCCCAGGTAGCGGCGCTGGCTCGGGTCGAGATCGCTGTCTCCCAAGAGGTGTGCCATCCCCATGACGCCGTTGATCGGCGTGCGGATCTCGTGGCTCATATTGGCGAGGAACTGGGACTTGAGCCGTGACCCCTCGATTGCCTGGTCCCGGCCGGCGGCGATCGCCGCCTCAGCCTCCACCATCAGCGTGACATCGGTCGTGGTGCCGACGAAGCCGGTGATGCATCCAGCCGGGTCGACCAAGGCGACGGACCGGGCGTCGACCCAGCGCTGCGCCCCGTCGGGGATGTTGATGCGGAACCGACCCGAGTACTCCGCGCCACCGGTGACCGCCTGCTGCCAGGCGGCGAGGACGACAGGGCGGTCGTCAGGGTGGATCATCGCCGACCAGCCTTCACCCAGGGCGGCAGCGAGATCAAGGCCCGTGGTCTCCTGCCAGCGGTCGTTGATGTAGATGCAGCCTCCGGATGGGTCTGTCTGGAACACCCCCACCGGGGCTGACGCGGCGAGCGAGCGGAACCGCCCCTCGGACCGCTGCAACGCCTCATTTGCCTCAGCCATCTGACGTGAGGTCTGTCGCAGCGCGTCCTCAGCTCGGCGACGGTCGGCGATGTCCTGGGCTTGGAGGATGAGGCGTGTGGCGACGCCCTCGGATCGGTCCAGCACAGCCATGCTGACCCGGACCCACCTGGGCTCGCCGTCGGTCCGCAGGAACCGGATCTCGGCATCGAAGCCGGCTGAGGTCCCCTCCGCGACGGCGCTCAGGTACGCCTGAGGGGCCAGGCGGTCGTCAGGGTGGACCGCCAAGGCAACGGTGTGGTCGAGGAGGTCGGTGCGAGAGCAGCCGATGAGCATGCAGATCGAGGCATTCACCTCGACAAATCGGCCATCGGCGGTCGTGATCGCCATCCCGATCGGCGTCGTGTCGAAGGCAAGGCGAAAGCGGGCTTCGCTCTCGCGTACAGCGGCCTCGGTGCGCTGTTGGCTCTCCCGCAGTCGGCGCTGCTCGAGCTGGCCGGTCAGCGTCTGGGCCTCCAGCGCGGCGTGGTCACGCTCGCTCACGACCGCGGCGAGCACCATCCCGGTGACCGCGATCACAGCCAGGAACGTGTCCAGGATCCACAGGTCGTTGGTGGCCGACGCGGAGGCGAAGGGGCCGCTCCCTGCCGCGGTACTCGCGACGGCTACTGCGGAAATGACGAGGGTGGCGAGGCTCGCGCCCCGCTGGCGCATCCTCAGTGCGGCCCAGATGAGGCCGGGGAACACGACATAGGGCCGGTCGAAGCCGCTGAGGAAGGCGAAGGCCGCGACCCCAGCCACGGCCGAGGTCACGGCCACGGTTTCGAGCCACGGGGTTCGAGCCGGCTTCGGGCCAGCGGGGACCATCCAGGCCAGCAGGACCGGGGCGATGACGAGGGCACCCAGAGCATCGCCGACCCACCACACCCGCCAGGTCGCCCACAGTGCGCTCGCGGGGAGGACGCCGCCGAGGCCGAGGCTGGCGACCCCGATCGACGCGCTCACGACCGTACTGAGGAGGGCCGAGCCGACGAGCGCCGCGACATCGATGACCCGGGACATCGACGGCCGGGACCTGGCGATCCGGCACACAAGGTAGGCCCCAACGAGGGCTTCGAGGGTGTTGCCCACGGCCATCCCGCACGCTGTCGGCAGCGGGACGGCGCTCAGGCCGTTCACAAGCAGCGCCCCCACCGCCACCCCGGGCCACATCCGGAGGCCGAAGATGATCAGCACGGCAAGGGCCAGGCCGGTCGGCGGCCAGATCGGTGTCACGTTGCCTTTCAGGGCCCCGGCGGCGAGGCCGAGCCTGGCGGCACCGTAGTACCCGGCGGCCAGGACACCGAGCGACATCAGGTAGCCCCCTCGTGAACCGAGCCGCATCCAACCCGGCGCCGATGGAGGATCGGCGACCGCCTTCAGCCGCAGGTGACCGCTGAGCGTGAGGAGCGCGATCCGCGGAGCCACGCACCTGTATCGGTCGGCGCCCGAGCCGACTTGACCCCCCGCTCCACTCGGGCGCGTGGCGGGCGCTCTATGGCGCCGGCGCGCCCTTCTCGCATTCCTGCTGCTCGATGGCGGCCAGCTGGTCGATGCGGGGCTGGTGGCGCCCACCCTCGAACTCGGTTTCCAGGAAGAGGTCGAGGACCCGGAGGGCGTAGGCGTCGGCCAGGACCCGGGCCCCGAAAGCGATCACGTTGGCGTTGTTGTGCTGGCGGGCCAGGCGGGCGGTGAACTCGTCGTGGACCAGGGCGGCGCGGACGCCGTTGACCTTGTTGGCCGCGATTTGCTCGCCCTGGCCGCTCCCGCCGATGACCACGCCGAAGTCGGCTCGGCCCTCGACGACGGCCCGGCCGGCGGCCGCGCAGAACGGCGGGTAGTCGACCGACGCCTCGGAGTAGGTCCCCATGTCGAGCACCTCGTGGCCGGCGGCGGCCAGGTGGGCGGCGACGACGGTCTTCAGCCGGTAACCGGCATGGTCGGCGGCGACGGCCACTCTCAGGGTGGGGATGCTCACCGGGTAGTCGCTCATCGGGGCACCAGCGCCCAGATAAGGAGCACGGCGACGACGGCGAAGGCGGCGGCGACCATCACATAGTCGCTGGGTCGCCGGCGTTGTTGGCGGAGCGGGTTGAAGCCCATCGGGGGATTCTGTCCCACCCCTTCCGTATGCTCCAATCAGCTCGCTTCGAGCGGCCGGCGTATGGCCCTCCCCAAGGTCTCACCGCGGAGGAGGAAGCCCGTTGATCGCCACCATCCCGTCGGCCACGCTGCTCGGCGTCGAAGGCACGCCGGTCGAAGTCGAGGTCCACGTTTCCAATGGCCTGCCCGGCTTCGCCGTGGTCGGCCTGCCCGATGCATCGTGCCGAGAGTCACGTGACCGGGTTCGCGCCGCACTGCTGTCGAGCGGCCTCACCTGGCCACTCAAGCGGGTGACGGTGAACCTGGCGCCGTCTAGCGTGCGCAAGGGCGGCGCCGGCCTCGACCTGCCGATCGCCGTGGGCTTGTTGGTGGCCTCGGAGACCCTCGGCGGCGAGGCGGTCGCCGGGTGTGGGTTCATTGGCGAGCTCGGCCTCGACGGGTCGATTCGCCGGGTGCCGGGCATGGTCCCGCTCGTTGCCGCCCTGTCCAGCAGGGTCGTGGTCGTCCCGCCGGACTGCTTCGCCGAGGCCAGCGTGGTCGGGCGCCACAAAGTTCGGGTGGCCGGGTCGATGTCGGAGCTGGTGGCGGCCTTGCGGGGCGAGGCCCCCTGGCCCGATCCGCCCGTTGCCGCGCCCGTGCCCGAGCCGCCTCCGCCGCCCGACCTGGCCGATGTCCGGGGTCAGGCCGTGGGCCGCACCGCCGTCGAGGTGGCCGCGGCTGGTGGCCACCACCTGCTGTTGTCCGGCCCGCCCGGCGCCGGCAAGACCATGTTGGCCCGTCGCCTGCCCGGCCTACTGCCGGCGCTGGCGGGCGACGACGCTCTCACCGCGACGCGAATTCACTCCGCGGCCGGCGTTGCCCTCCCGCCGGGCGGGCTCGTGGTGCAACCGCCGTTCCGGGCTCCGCACCACGGGGCCTCCGCGGTGGCGCTCATCGGTGGCGGCACGGGCTTCATGCGGCCGGGCGAGATCAGTCTCAGCCATGCCGGCGTCCTGTTCATGGACGAAATGTGCGAGTTCCCGGCCGCCGTGCTCGACGCCCTGCGCCAGCCGATCGAGGAGGGTGTCGTCCGGGTGTGCCGGGCGCGGGCCACGGTGTCGTTCCCGGCCCGCTTCCTCCTGGTCGGGGCGACGAACCCCTGTCCCTGTGGGGAGAGCGGCCCCGGGGGCGCATGCCGCTGCCCCCTCGCGGCGCGCCAGCGCTACAGCCGGCGACTCTCGGGCCCGCTGCTCGACCGCTTCGACCTCCGGGTCGTGGTGAGCCGGCCCGATGCCACCGCGGTGATGGGTGGGCCACCGGGTGAGGCGAGCGCACCGGTCGCGGCTCGGGTCGCGGCCGCACGCGATCTGGCCCGGGAGCGGGGCGTGCGGTGCAACGCCGAGCTGCCGGCGCCGCGGCTCGACACCCAGGCGCCGATGACGCCGGCCGCGGCCCGGATCCTGGAGCACCGCCTCCGGGTCGGGCAGGTGAGCGCCCGCGGCGTGCACCGCATCCGCCGGGTGGCCCGCACCATCGCCGACCTGGCCGGCGCCGGCGGGCCGGTCGCCGAGGAGCACATCTGCCTCGCCCTCAGCCTGCGGGCCGAGCTGGCGCCGGCCGAGGCCGCGGCATGACGGCCCGGGAGGCCGGTCCGGAGAGCAATCACCCCGACGCGCTCCCGAAGGGAGGGCGGACCAGTGACCGGCCCGGGAGGCCGGTCCGGAGAGCAATCACCCCGACGCGCTCCCGAAGGGAGGGCGGACCAGTGACCGGCGAGGAGGCCGTGCCGGCGGAGGGGTGGGCGGCGGCACTCGCCGGCCTCCCGGCCATGGGGCCGGCCCGGCTCCGGGCCGTGTTGGCGACCTGGGCGCCGGCGGAGGCATGGGGCCACGTACTGGCGGGCGAGGCGTGCTCGCGGCCGGCGGTAGCGCTGGCCTGCCGGCCGGATCCGGCGGGGCTGGCGGCTCATTGGCGGGTGGCCGCCCGGCGGACCTCCGTCGCCGATGTCTGGAAGGCGCACGGCCGGCGGGGGGTCGCGGTCTCGCTGCTGGCAGGGGCCGGCTACCCGGCCGGGCTCCAGCTCGACGCCGAGCCGCCGGCCGTCCTGTTTTCCCGGGGCGATCCGGGGGTTCTCGACGGCCGGCGGGTGGCCATCGTCGGGAGCCGGCGGTGCACCCGGTACGGCCTCGATGTCGCCTACGAGCTGGGCCGCGACCTGGCGACGGCGGGCGTGCGGGTGGTGTCGGGCCTGGCCCTCGGCATCGACGGAGCCGCCCACCGGGGCGCGCTCGCCGCCGGCGGGGCGCCGCCGGTCGCGGTGGTGGGCAGCGGCCTCGACATCGTCTACCCGCCGGCGCACGCCGCGCTGTGGGAGCAGGTGGCCGGCGCCGGCCTCCTGCTCAGCGAGGCGCCCCTGGGCGCCCGGCCCGAACCGTGGCGCTTCCCGGTGCGAAACCGGGTTATCGCCGCCCTGGCCGAGGTCGTGGTCGTCGTCGAGTCGTCCGACAAGGGCGGTTCGCGGCACACCGTGGAGGCGGCGATGGCCCGCGACCGCCAGGTGATGGCTGTGCCGGGTTCGGTGCGGAGCCCGGTCTCCTCCTACACCAACGGCCTGCTCGCCGACGGCTGCCACCCGGTGCGCGACGCGCTCGACGTCATGGTGGCCCTGGGACTGTCCAGCGCCAGCGGGGGCGGCGGGGCCGGCGTGGACCGTCGGGAGCCACCGGGCCCGGAGGAGGCACCCGTCCTCGATGCCCTCGGCTGGGAGCCGGCGACGTTCGACGACCTGTGCACCCGGACCGGTCGCAGCCCGGCTCAGGTGAGCGTCGGTCTGGCCCGGCTCCTGGCCGGCGCGTGGGTCGCCGAGCGGGCCGGCTGGTGGGAGCGGACCCTGTGAGCCGAGATGTGCAGAAAGTGTCGTCAGACCACACGTTCTGCACACTCGACAGCGCCGGCGGTACCGTGCCAGACCATGGCCTGGCAGCAGGAAGCGTTCGTTCGGTCGCTCTCCGCGCTGTCGTCCAACACCATCGATGCCTATCGGCGGGATGTCCGAGATTTCGTGGTCTGGGCCGAGCGGGCCCAGCTCGACGACCCGGCCGGGGTAGACCACCTCGTACTGCGCCGCTACCTCAGCTTCCTGACCACCCGGCGGATGGCCAAGCGCTCGATCGCCCGCAAGGCCGCCGCGCTGCGCCGCTACTTCGCCTGGCTCACCCGCACCGGCGCCCTGCCGTCCGATCCGGCCCGGCGCCTCAGCGCCCCCCGGGGCGACGGTCGGCTCCCTCACGTCCTCAAGACCACCGAGCTCGATGTACTGCTGGCGGAGGGGGCCGACGACGGGCCGATCGGCCGCCGTGACCGGGCGGTCGTCGAGCTCCTCTACGGCAGCGGGCTACGGGTGGGGGAGCTGTGCGGGCTGCGTCCGGCCGACATCGACCTCGTCCGCGGCCAGCTCCTGGTGTGGGGCAAGGGGTCCAAGCAACGCCAGCTGCCGATGAGCGAGCCGTCCGTCGAAGCGGTCAGGGATTGGGTCGACGACGGCCGCGCCAGCCTCGCTGGCGCCGGCACGCCGGCCGACGCCCTGTTCGTGAACCGGCGCGGCCACCGGCTCACCCCCCGCGACGTGCGGCGCATCCTGGACCGGCGCTCTTCGTCGCCGACGCACCCTCATGCGCTGCGCCACACCTTCGCCACCCACCTGCTCGACGGCGGTGCCGACCTGCGTGCCGTGCAGGAGCTCCTGGGCCACGAGGACTTGGCGACGACCCAGTTGTACACTCACGTCAGCAAGGAGCGGTTGCGTACGGTGTACGACGCAACCCATCCCAGAGCCTAGGAGCGCGTGGAACCCGAATCGGCCGCCATCACCGAGCTCTGGGAGGACTTCAAGTCCAAGGGTTTGATGGACGACCGCAACCGCCTGGTCATCCACTACTCGCCCCTGGTGAAGTACGTCGCCGGTCGGCTTTCCGCCGGCCTCCCGAACAGCATCGAGCAGGCCGACCTGGTCAGCTACGGCATGTTTGGCCTCATCGACGCCATCAACAAGTTCGAGCCGACTCGCGGCTTCAAGTTCGAGACCTACGCCATGTCCCGTATCCGGGGGTCCATCATCGACGAGCTGCGCTCGATCGACTGGGTCCCCCGCTCGCTGCGGGCCAAGGCCCGTGCCGTCGAGAAGGTGTACACCAAGCTCGAGCATGAGCTGCTGCGTACGCCCACCGACGCCGAGGTGGCGGAGGAGCTCGGCACCACCGAGGAGGAGCTGCAAAACGTTTTCACCCAGATCTCATTCTTCGGTCTGGTGGCCCTGGAGGAGACGGTGTCGGTCGGTGCCGACCGCAGTGAGTCGGTGACCCTCGGCGACACGATCCCCGACTCCGGGCTCGGCCCGGTCGGGGCTTTCGAGGTCGAGGAGACGAAGCAGATCCTCGCCCAGGCGCTCAACCGCCTCCCCGAGCGGGAGAAGATCGTCCTGACGCTCTACTACTACGAGGGCCTGACCCTGGGCGAGATCGGCGGCATTCTCGGCATCACCGAGAGCCGGGTGTGCCAGATCCACACGAAGGCGGTCATCCAGCTGCGCTCCAAGCTGGCCGAACCTCAGCGGGAACCCGCCTAGAAATCTCTCGGTGCCTCTGGCGCTGTCTCACCCCACCGGGTAGAGTCCTACACAGCTCGCCGCCGGCTTTCCGGCGGCCGTAGCCTTCGGTCCCGCATGGAGTAGCAAGAGCTGGCCCGCCGGCGCCCCTTCCCCCCAACGGTCCACCCGTTTCCAGGGGGTTTCCATGCGCCGGTTGGCCTTTGTGCTGGCCACGCTCCTCGCGTTCCTCGCGGCCGCACCCGCCACTGCCAGCGCCGCCGGTCCGCCCGGCGCCGTCACCTACCGACCACCGGTCGACGCGCCTATCGTCGACCCGTTCCGCCCGCCGGCGGAGAACTGGAACTCAGGGAACCGCGGGCTTGAGTACGCCACTACGCCCGGTACCCTCGTCGGGGCCTCGGCACCGGGCGAGGTGGTCTTCGCCGGGCCGGTGGGCGGCGGGTTGCACGTCGTCGTCCTGCATGACGACGGGCTGCGGACCAGCTACTCGTTCCTTGCCCTGGTCGCCGTCCACCGGGGCGAGAAGGTCGTCCAGGGCCAGACGCTGGGGACGACCCAGGACCGGTTCCACTTCGGCGTCCGGGCCGGCGAGG
>JANMRJ010001209.1:0-1910 GCA_031370985.1 Acidimicrobiales bacterium | reverse complement strand
CTGGAACCAGCTACGGAGACGAACGATGACGATGACTGACACCCGACACACCTCCCGACCTCGCCAGGCCCTCCTCTACCCTCCAGACCTTCCTTCGACAGGTGACCCAACCATGATTCCGGACCCATCATTCGCCCGCGCGATGCACGCGGAACGGGCAGCTCGCATTGTCGCCGCGGCCGAAAGGCAGCGACGCAGGGAACTGCTTCCGCGCCGACCCAGTCGGCAGCGACTCGGCCAGCTGCTGCTTCGAATCGGCGCTCGGCTCACGACCGAGCCCTCACTGGATCCGGCCCGGCTCCGCTGAGGAGCCGGGCCGGCCACCGGCCCCACAGTCGGAGATCGGCCATGACCATGCTCAGCCAGGAACTCAAGGCCAGCTACGCCTTCGTGGAACGCAACTTCTTCCTGACCCGTCGGTACTGGGGCTGGGAGCTGGCGTTCCTGCTCTACTCGGTCGCCGGCGCCCTGTCGATCTCGTTCATCGGCGTCGAGCAGGGCAGCCCGAGACTGCTCCTGTCGCTCATGATCGGGGCGATCTTCTGGAACTACCTGTCGGTGGTCTTCAGCTGGATCGCCGAGACGATTGCAGTCGAACGCTGGGAAGGCACCCTCGAATACACGATGATGGCCCCCGTCCGGCGCTGGACGCAGCTGCTGGGCTCATGCGCCTATGCCATCGTCTATGGGCTGATCCACACAGCGGTGATCCTGGTCGTGCTGGTGCTGTTCTTTCCCCAGCTCGAGCTGTCGCACGCCAATCCACTCACAGCCATCGCGTTCATGGCCCTCGGTTCGTTCAGCTTCGTCGGGATCGGGATGATGGCGGCGATCCTGCCCTTGCTCTACGTCGAGCGCGGTGCGCAGATGACCTTCGTCCTACAATCGTGCCTGCTGCTCGTCAGCGGGGTGTACTACTCGATCACGATCCTGCCGCCCTGGATGCAGGTCCTCGCGCACGTATCGCCCGCGACCTACGTGCTCGATGGGGTTCGGCGCGGGATCATCGAGGGCGCGCCGATCTCGGCGGTGCTCGGCGACGTGGCGCCGCTTGTCCTGCTCGGCAGCCTGCTCATCCCGATTGGTCTGTGGGCATTCGGGCGGGCCGAGCGATACGCCAAGCGAACCGGCAAGCTGAAGCGGGTGGGCTGAATGATGGAACCTGAGCAGATGGCCGGCGAGCCGATCGACAACCTCGACCCGGTGGCGGACAGCGAGATCGTTGGCAACGGGCCACCGATCCCCGGCCTCCGCCTCCGGACCTGCCGCGGGCCTTCGGACCTGGCCGGCCTCGTCGCCGTACGCAATGCGGGCGAACGCGCCGACGGGACGAACGAACTGGTGGACATCCAGACGCTGGCCAACCGTTATGCCAACCTCGACGACTTCGAGGCGCGCCGCGATGTACTCATTGCCCAAGTCGACCGTCGAGTGGTCGCGTTCAGCGAGCAAGTGCGCACTGTCCGCGATGGCACACCCGTCTTCGACAGCTACGGCTACGTCGCCCCCGAGTGGCGCCGGAACGGACTCGGTCGAGCGATGCTGCGCATGGCGGAGACGAAGTCTCGGGCAAGGGCGGACGCTGAGCAGACGACGACACCCGCCCAACTCGGGTCGTGGTCGCCGGAGGACAGCGCCGGCAACATCGCACTGCTGGAGTCCGCGGGCTACACGGTCGTGCGCTGGTTCTTCGAGATGGAGCGGCCGGACCTGGAAGCCATCCCACCTGCCCCGTTGCCGCCGGATCTCGAGCTCCGACCGGTGCCCGAGGAGCGCCGGCGCGACGTGCTGCTGGCCACGTACGAAGCGTTCCGCGATCACTGGGGTTCGAACGAGCCGACCGACACGGACCTGCGTCGGATCCTGGGCGACCCGGCCACCGATCCCAGCCTGTGGCAGGTCGCCTGGGC
>JANMRJ010001019.1:0-3118 GCA_031370985.1 Acidimicrobiales bacterium | reverse complement strand
GGTCTCGATGCGAGAGACTGGGCACGGCCGGCTCCTTCTGTGTAGTGGCTCCTTCTGCCTCAATGGTGGATGATCCACGCTTCGGCAGAAAGGGCCGGCCGTTCCATATTGACTAGCTCTCGATGCTCCAGGCCGAGACGCGGCCGAGACGCGGGCCGCCGCCCTCACCCACGGCTAGGCCAATCCGGTTGCGGCAATCTCGTTGAGCGCCGCCTTGAGCGTGCCGTCCGTCGCAATCCGCTCGAGATAGTCGGCCGCGGCGGCGCTGAGCGCAGCGTGGTGGGGCGTGGTGGGTCCTCGGGCCGGCGCCGGCGCCCGTCACGGCGAGGCTGCGTAGCCAGTCCCGGAGTTCGCGGTCCACGCCCTTCATTGTGCCTCTTCCGGGAGCGCCCAGGTCGGGCCGCTCCGCCACGGCAGTCTCACGACCGGAGCGTCGCCGCCGTCACCAGGCGCCCTGGACGGCTCGGCGGCCAGGTAGGCGGCGTCCAAGAAGCGCAGGAGTTTCCCTAAGCGGGCAGAACGTTTACGTCTGCGAAACGTTCGCCGGTCCCGTTGCAGTCTCGGCAGATGCGTTCGTCGTGGCCGCCGGTCGTGTAGCGGCGGCTGTAGTCGGGGTCAACACCGGTCCCGGAGCATCGACGGCATGGTCGTGGCGCTGGCTCCCCCGAACCCGACTTCGGTTCCTCATTCACAATTCCGGAGTGGCGGAGCGGCCGGGGTTGAGCAAGTGTCCGAACGGCAGAGGCCGTCCCGGCTGATGCCGGGTGCGTGGCAGCTAGCGGCTGTCCGCGCCCTTCCACGCTGGTCGTGATCCTAACCCTCGGGGCGCTACCGGGCGCCGGCAGACTGGCGCAAATGTCCTTCAGCCTCCGGTAGAGACGCATTGGATGGTCAGGCACAGCAGGGCACCCGTGATGGGCGTAGAAGGCCGCGGCTTGGTCGTCGATGGCATCGACGACAACCAGCCGAGCGGCAGCGGCTTCGTCGGCGCCAACCGCCTTGCCAAGGGCCTCGGCCAATAGGAGTGCGCCGTGACCCTGGCCCTGGTGGAGGCGGTCAACGGCGAGACGGCCGAGCAGGACCATGCCAACGGGGTACGCCGGCATCGCCCGCACCAGCCTCGCCGGCGCGTCAGCGCGTCGAACGGAACCCATGGTAAGGCTGAAGTATCCGACGACACCCGCCTCGCCGACGAGCACGAAGGTCCGGGCCGAATCCATGTCCTGGGCCGCCAGGCCATAGCGGCGGAGCCAGCTATCGAGATCGTCGTGGCCTGACGTGAAGGTGGCGATGTCGTGATGTCGGCCGAGGTGTTCGAGCCAAGAGTCCGGCCGAATCAATCCCCGGGTAATGTCGGGTTCGAGCGAAACAGCTCGGCGAGCTCAGCCACGGGTTCGGTCGGGCGGTCCAGTTCGGCGATGAAACGATCGAACCCCTCGTTGGACAGCATGAGATCCTGGTGTTGGCGCAGCACTCGCCGTGCCCGGGCAATGGTCGTGTCCATCACGAAGGCGGTGATGGTCGCTCCCTCAAGGTCGGCGACTTGGCGGATCAGGGCGTCCTGGTCGGCGCTGACGCGCACCTCGATGCGGTACCGGCGCGGGTCGGCTGGCGCTGCGTCACTCATACCATCATCCCGGTGTCCGGACGGTCCGGACGCTGTCCGGATGAACGAGAGCATTTGGATGTCAGAGTGCAGGGATGCGGCGTCCATCTCGAGGCCGACGACCTTGGCGACGCGGTGCATATCGGCGTCGTGGGCGAGGAGGACAGCGCTGTTGCGCAGCGCCACCGAGGCGATCATGCAGTCGACGAGCCCCCGAGGTGTGACGCCCTCCCGCCGGCACATGCGATAGATGCGTGCCGCCCCGTGGAAGTCGGCGACGGGATCGAAGCGGAGAAGGTCGAAGCGCAGGAGCAGCCGACGGAGTTCAGCTTCTCGTTGATCGGTCCGGGCCCCGGCCAACATTTCCATCACGACGGGTTCGGTGACGGCGAGGGGACCATCGTCGGCAATCAGGTTGGTGAGGCGTACGTCGACCGGACTGCCGGTGGCCCGGTCATACTCGACCCACGCCGAGGTGTCGACGAGGATCATCAGCTCGCCGTCGGCGCGACCTCGTCAGGGATCTCGCCAATGGCGTGGGCGCCCCGCATGGCCAACGCCTCGTCACTGTTCATCGGTTGACCGGCCAGATGGCGCAGGGCCAGGTCGACGGCCTCGGTCTTGGTGTGGACGCCGTAGCGGTCCATGACTGCCCGGAGGTAGTCGTCCTCAATCTCGATGTTCGTGCGGACTCTGGCTATACATCTATCGTACACGCTGGGTGTAGAACAGGTGCGCAGCCCTAGCTAGTCAGCCCAATCGCCACCGAACCGACGACCGTCGTGGGCACGGCTTGGTCCTCGACAGCCCGGACCGCGCCCACGCCCCCGATCAGGAGCGCCACGATGCACGCCGCCAACACGCGCAGCCTCTTCTTGCGGGCCGGCAGCTCGGCCGGCGAGATCCCGGCGAACAGGAAGTCGAAGAGCTCGCCGTCGGTCGTGAAGCGGAAAGGTAGTTCGGCCATTGGTCCGCCCATTGTCGGCGGTTTGACGGATTTCCTGTAGCTCCGCCTCGGTTAGCGCCAACGGGGCGCCGGGCCGACCGGCCAGGCCCAGTATCAGCAGACCGACGAGAGCCGACAGGCTGCCCAGTGCCGCGACGCGGAGGTCGGCGCCGGTAAGCGCCAGCGCTCGACCCGCGGTGGCGGTCGCCGGCGCGGCGCGGCGCCGGCGCCGGCGATCCAGCCACCGGCGCGCTCGTGCCGGCGAGGGCAGCCAGCAGGCGTGCGGACGATGGGGGGGTGAACTCGAAGCTGAAGGTGGTCACCCGAGCGAGCTGGACGGTGAGCTCCCAGGTGGCGGCGAGCGGTGAGATGCCCAGCGACCGGAAGGAGTCCAGGGCAACGGTGCCAGAGAACGTCACCACCTCGGGCGTGACCGCGACAGGCTAGGGATATCAGCCCGCGGCCGAGGCCGTGCGGATCGCCGAGGACAGCGGCAACGTGAGCGGGCTGGTCCTGGCCCTGCGGACCCTGGCCATCGCCAACCGGCCGGGGGCCAAGCGCCGGAA
>JANMRJ010001015.1:0-4265 GCA_031370985.1 Acidimicrobiales bacterium | reverse complement strand
GGCATTGTCCTGCATCTGCATGTGGACGTCAACGCTCGACTCGCAGTCCAGGAGGTTGATGGTGGCCAGTCAGACGCTCCAGGGGACGACCGCGAATGCGGGAGTCCCAGCCGTCACCCGGGCGGACGCCATCCTTGATCTCATCGCCGCGCACGACCTCCCGATGACCCTCGACGAAATCGCCCGAAGCCTCTCTATTCCCAAGAGCAGCACGCTCGGGATCTGCCGCACCTTGGTGGCGCACAACATGCTCTTCCGCGATGCGACCGGACGCTTCCGAATCGGGCTTCGTACAGTCGAGCTGGCCAGGGCATTCCTGAGCAGATTCGACGTCGTTGCAGCCTTCGAAGCAGCACTCGACGTTCGACCCGAGCCAGCCGAGACCATCCAGCTCGCCGTGCTTCGAGGCACCGAGGTCCTGTACCTCGGCAGGCGCGATGGAACGCGCCCCGTGCGGCTTGCGTCGTCGGTGGGGAGCCGCCTTCCGGCGACGACAACGGCTGTCGGCAAGGCGATGCTGGCTACGCTCGAGGACGGCGCCATCCGTTCAATCCTTGGTGGGTCCGTGTTCGAGGAACTGACGCCACACAGCGTTCGGACCGTCGATGAGCTCCTGGTGGATCTCGCCCGAACGCGCGAGCGCGGCTATGCGATCGACGATGAGGAGACCTTGGAGGGCGTCGTGTGTGTCGCGGCTGTGATTCCCAGTCGAGCCGCCGTGCCCCAGGGTGGGCTCAGCGCGACATTCCCAAAACCTGACGACGCCGGGCTACGCATCGGACAGGCAGCCTCGCTCGTCACCAGCCTCGCGGCCGATGTGTCGGGGCTCCTTCTGGTTCGGCGCCCTTGACGGGCGTGGTACCCGTACAATACTGACAGCTGAACATCGTTCTATCACTCGAACGCAGGAGACCGGCGGGTGCCCTACGATCCGCACGAACGGCGTCGGGTTGGTCAAACGAACCTGACCGTCACGAGGCTCGGCTTCGGTGCCGCCGAGATTGGGGGTCTGTACAAGGCCGTGACCCCGGCGGACGCCGAATCCACCATTCGACACGCCTGGGACATCGGGATCCGCTACTTCGACGTGGCGCCCCTCTACGGCTTCGGAATGTCGGAATCCCGCCTGGGGCGCGTGCTCCGCGAGGTCCCCCGAGAGGCCTTCGTCATCTCCTCCAAGGTCGGTCGTCTCCTGCGAATTCCAAGCAGCGAGGCGGGCGGCTCCACTGATCGGTACGTCGACACATTCGTCGATGCGCCACCGCTGAGACCGATCTTCGATTTCAGCCGCGACGGCATTCTGCGGTCAATCGAGGAGACCCTCGAACGCCTCGGGTTGGCGAGATTGGACATCGTCTACCTTCACGACCCGGATGATCACTGGCAAGAAGCCATCGACTCCGCCTATCCAGCGCTCGAGCGGCTGAGAGGTGAAGGTGTCGTCGGAGCGATCGGGGCCGGGATGAACCAGTCGGCCATGCTCGCTCGATTCGCCCGCGAGGGCGACTTCGACATCTTCATGTGTGCGGGTCGCTATACCCTGCTCGATCAGAGCGCGCTGGACGACCTGCTGCCGATCTGTGTTGACAAGGGCATCGCGGTGGCGATTGCCAGCGTGATGAACAGCGGTATCCTCGCCGACCCGGGACCCACCGCGAGGTTTGACTACGCTCCTGCTGCGCTCGAATGGAGCGAGCGAGCCGCTCGGCTGCAGGCGGTGTGCGACCGCCATGGCGTTCCGCTGAGAGCAGCGGCAATCCAATTCCCGCTCGCTCACCCGGCCACGGCCACCCTGGTGACCGGCGTCCGATCGCGAGCCCATCTCGACGAGTATCCGCTCTTCATGCGGTCGCCCATCCCAGGCGAGCTCTGGATCGAGCTTCAGGAAGAGGGACTGATCCGGGCGGATGCGCCCGTGCCGAGCTGATCCCGCAACAATGGACGGGATCGTCGACGCGCACCACCACTTCTGGGATCCCGCGACGGCTACCTATCCCTGGATGACCGAAGCCGTCGCACCCCTCCGGCGACGGTTCGATGCCGACGTCCTTCGTCCTGAGCTCGCTCGGGTCGGCGTCCGTGGAACTGTCGTCGTCCAGGCTCGCCACAGTCTCGACGAGACCCGCGAACTGCTGGAAACGGCCGAGGCGACAGACTTCGTGAAAGGAGTCGTCGGCTGGGTCGACCTCACAGACCCAGGGATCGCGGACGTGCTAGCGGCGACGCTCGCCGGCCCAAACGGGCGCTGGCTTGTCGGAATTCGCCACCAGGTTCATGACGAGGCAGACCCGTCGTGGCTCATGCGACGGGACGTGGCGCGAGGGCTTGATGCGGTCGAGTCTGCGGGTCTTACATTCGACCTGCTCGTGCGGCCGCGCGAGCTTCCGGCGACGCTCGGCGTCGTGCGAGAGCACCCAGCGCTGCGTTTCGTTCTCGACCACATCGGGAAGCCACCGATCGCCGCTGGAGTGCTCGAGCCATGGGCCTCGCTGATCTCGAGCTTCGGGCCGCTGCCAAACGTCACTTGCAAACTGTCCGGATTGGTCACCGAAGCCGATCATGCAACATGGCGCCCGGACGATCTCCGGCCGTACGTCGCGAAGGTCGTGGACACCTTTGGGCCAGACCGTCTTCTGTTCGGGTCGGACTGGCCCGTCTGCCTGCTCGCGGCTTCGTACGGACAGGTCGTAGAAGCGCTGGTGGCCTGTCTTGACGATCTGTCGGCACCGGAGCGGAGCGCCGTGATGGGTGCCAACGCCGTGCGCACGTACGGCCTGGCCGACCGATGGGATTGAGCCCGACCCACGCGCGGCAGTGGCATCTCCTCGGACCTGACGGGGCTTCGGTAGTCGTCCGCGACCACCGATGTCGACCGTGGCGAATGTATGCTTCCCAGCGTCGAAGGAACCGCACCAAGGGAATCCTCGGCGATGCCCGACCAACCCGAATCCGCCTGTCTCGTCCTGGCAGACATCAGCGGCTATACGAGCTACATCGCAGGCGTGGAGCTCGACCACGCGCAGGACATCCTCGCTGACCTGACCGACGCGGTCGTCCGCGCTCTCCTTCCCACGTTCCGGCTCGCCAAGCTCGAAGGCGACGCCGCGTTCGCATACGTCATCACGGAGGCCGTGGACGGCTCCCTCCTCCAGGACACGATCGAGCACTGCTACTTCGCGTTTCGACGGCGCCTGCGTGACATCGGCCAGGCCTCGCAGTGCGACTGCAATGCCTGCACGTACATCCCGCGGCTCGACCTCAAGTTCGTCGTCCACCACGGTCCGATCGCGCGACAGCGGATGGCCGGCCGCGAGGAGCTCGTTGGACGAGACGTCATCATTGCTCACCGGCTCCTCAAGAACAGCGTCCAGGATGCGCTCGGTCTCGGGGCGTACGCGCTGTACACGGCCGCTTGCGTCCGGGCGATGGGCCTCGCCGATCCTGCGGCGGCGGGTCTCGTTGAGCACCACGAGACCTACGACGTCGTGGGCGAGGTCACCGGCTGGGTCCGCGATCTCGAGGCAGCCTGGCGCGAGGAGGAATCGCGGGCGTCGGTCGTCGTCACCGCCGAGGGTGCCGCCTGGTCGACCTCGTTCACCCTGCCCGCCCCACCCGCCATCATCTGGGAGTGGATCACTTCACCCGCTCGGCGGCCCCAGTGGCAGATCGGTGTCACGGCCATCGAAGAGGACAATGCGGGCGGACGCCGTGGCGTCGGCACGACGAATCACTGCGTCCACGGCCGCGACGCGATCGTCGAGGAGGTGCTCGCGTGGCGCCCGCCCGAGCTCCTGACGGTCAGGTTCCAGGTCCCGGTGCCGGGCATCCCGAAGTTCACCCTGAGTGACATCCTGGAACCGACCCCCGACGGGGCTGGTACGCGCATCACCGTCCGCGTCCTGCGTCCGGCGAGCGCGAAGGACCGGGCGAAGCTCGACCAGATCGGGCCGATGCTCGTTGACTCCTTCGAGGGCGGCGTGGCCCCGCTCCGGGCCGCGCTCGACGCGGACCTCGCGGCCCGCGCTGCGGCGGCAGCTCGAGAGGTGCCGGAGCCCGAGTTGCCCGTCTCGGCCCGTCGGAACATCAACACGCCGGTGGCGGCTCCTTGACGGAGTGTCGACACTCCCGCGGGCGGCGGCGCTCCCGCGGACTCAGTACCCAGGCTGGCCGGAGGCATTCGGGACGGGTGCTGTCCCGCCAACCTTCGCGACGGAGAAGTTGTTCACGCCATCACCCGTGACCTCGCCAGGCTTGGCATCGCCCTG
>JANMRJ010001010.1:0-1345 GCA_031370985.1 Acidimicrobiales bacterium | reverse complement strand
CACCGCGGCGGCCACCGAGGACAGGACGGCGTGGGCCCGGTCGTGGCGGTCGGGCACCTCGAAGCTGTCGGGGTCGGCCAGCACGTCCTCGGGGTCGGGCAGGTCCATCTCGATGTGCCACATGAGCAACTCGATGCCCGGCCCTTCGCCGAGGGCGCCGGTCAGCAATGCCGTCTCGGCCTCGGTGCTGGCGCCGGCAGCGCCGGCCGCGGCCCAGAGGCGGGCGGCCATGTCCCAGGTGCGGGGACTCGGCCAGCCGCGGCCGGCGCGGGCGGCGTCGGTCGGCAGCTCGCAGGCCAGGCCCGGGCGCACCGTGATGAACGCAGCGACCAAGCCCCGCGTGTACGGGATGTCGTCGACCCAATCGGCCGGCAGCACCGGCACCTGCGGCGTCTCGAAGCCGTTGACCAGTCCCTCGGCAAAGGCCGCCGGCTCGACAGTCCAGTCCAGGTGGCAGAAGCGGTTGGCCAGCGGGGCGGCCAGGTCCCAGCCGTCGGCGGCCTGCTCGGGCGGGTTGGCGGCGGCGATGACGACCACGTCGGGGGGCAGCGGCAGGTCGCCGACGACGCGCTCCAGGACGACACGCAGCAGCGCGGCCTGCACTGCCGGCGGGGCGGTCGAGATCTCGTCGAGGAACAGCAGGCCCCGGCCCTCGGCGGCGAGCCGTTGCGCCCACCGCGGCGGGGCGAACCGCACCTCGCCGTCGGTGACGATCGGCAGGCCGGCGAAGTCCGAGGGCTCCCGGATGGCGGCGATCACCGTCTCACACGGCACGCCCATCCCCTCGGCCATGGCCGTGATGGCCGATGTCTTCCCCGTGCCCGGCGCCCCCCACAGCAGCACCGGCACGCCAGCGGCCACTGCGATCCCGAGCGCCTCGACCGTCGTGTGTTGGCTCATCGGGGCGAGGCTACCTGGGGGTGCGGTCCCCGCTGAGTCAGTCGATCGTCCCTCGGGGCACGACCCACTCGGTGGGCTGAGCCGTGACCCCGGCGATGTGATCGAAGTCGGCGTCGTAGTGGAGCACGGTCCGAGCGGTCGCCTCCCCGGCGGCCGCGACGAGGAGATCTGGGACCAACCTGGCCTTCAGGCCCCGGGCGCGGGGCTCCACCAGGCGCGGCTTGGGGACTAGGGCGTCGAAGCCCCCGGCCCGCCACGCCCTGATCCACTCATCGAGGGTGGAGCGGCCCACCGACACCACGCAGCCCTCCGGGCCGACGTGGTCGGCGCCGGCCAGGGCCCGCACCAGCGCGCCGCGTTCGGCCTTCGTCAGCTTCGGGTCCGCTGGCTCTCTCACCAGGCTGTAACGGAAGAGACCCACGTCTCGATGGCGGTCCTGCACCGG
>JANMRJ010000986.1:0-2451 GCA_031370985.1 Acidimicrobiales bacterium | reverse complement strand
GCTCCATCCCGTTGTCGAACAGGACCCGGTAGCGGATCCACGTCAGCCCGGTCACCATCACGATCACCCCGCCGGTGCCCTCCGGCACGCCGGCCACGTCCTCAGCTGCCACCACCCGGTCCTTGCGCACGTATTCGGTGTCAGCCATGGGCTGACCGTACAGCCCCGACCGGGACCACAGTGCCGACCGGGAACACGGCGGCACCGCCCGTTGTTTTAACGCTCACTATGGAAACCTCCCACCCGAACGGCGCCATGACGTCGGCCCTGCCCCTACTGCCTCTCGCCACCGGCGTGGTGCTCCCCGGCATGGTGGTGACGATGGCCATCGAGAGCGACGAGGCCAAAGCCGCGATCGAAGCCACCGAGTCCTCGGAAGGTCGTGTCCTGCTCGTCCCCCGCCTCGACGACCGCTACGCCCGGGTGGGCACAGTCGCCAAGGTCGAGGACTCCGGTGAGCTCCCCAGCGGCCTCCGGGCCGTCGTCGTCCGCGGCCTGCACCGGGCCATGGTCGGCACTGGCGTGCCGGCGCCGATCGGCTCCGCCCTGTGGGTCCAGGCCGAGCGGGTCCCCGCCGAGAACGAGCCCTCCGAGCGGGTCCGAGAGCTGTCCCGTGAGTACCGCGCCGTCATCGAGAACATCCTCGACTACCGCGGCGTCGGCGGGTTGGCCGAGGCCCTGCGCGGCATTAACGACCCCGGCACCATGGCCGACACCGCCGGCTACTCCCCCGACCTGAGCTTCGAGCAGAAGGTCGAGGTGCTGGAGATCGTCGATGTGGAGCAGCGCCTGGCGACGGTGCTGGCGTGGGCCCGCGACACCCTCGCCGACCTGACGCTGAAGGAGCGCATCCAGGCCGATGTCACCGAGGGTATGGAGAAGACCCAGCGCGAGTTCCTACTGCGCCAGCAGATGACGGCCATCCGCAAGGAGCTGGGTGAGGACGGCGACGGCGAGGGCGTCGTCGCCGAGTACCGGGCCAGACTCCTGGTGTTCGATGAGATGGGCTTGCCCGCGGCCACGCGCAGTGCGGTGGCGCGCGAGATCGACAAGCTGGAGCGCACCAGCGAGCAGAGTCCCGAGCACGGATGGATCCGCACCTGGCTGGACACCGTGTTCGAGCTCCCGTGGGGGAAGAAGTCCGACGACAGCCTGGACGTGGGCGAGGCCCGTGCCATCCTCGACGCCGACCACACTGGCCTCGACGATGTGAAGGACCGCATCATCGAGTACTTGGCCGTGCGCAAGCTGCGGGCCGAGCGCGGGCTGTCGCCCGTGAGCGGTCGGGGCTCGGGCGCCATCATCGCCCTCGTCGGCCCTCCCGGCGTCGGGAAAACGTCACTGGGCGAGTCCGTCGCCCGGGCCCTGGGCCGCTCCTTCGCCCGGGTCTCCCTGGGTGGCGTGCGCGACGAGGCCGAGATCCGCGGCCACCGCCGCACCTACGTCGGCGCCCAGGCCGGCCGCATCGTCCGCGCCCTTCGTGAGGCCGGCACCATGAACCCCGTCTTCATGCTCGACGAGGTCGACAAGCTGGGCAGCGACTGGCGGGGCGACCCGTCCTCGGCGCTGCTGGAGGTGCTCGACCCGGCCCAGAACCACACGTTCAAGGACCACTACCTGGAGGTCGACCTTGACCTCTCCGACGTGCTGTTCATCGCCACGGCCAACGTCCTCGACACCATCCCCGGCCCGCTCCTGGACCGCATGGAGATCATCCCCCTCGACGGTTACACCGAGGACGAGAAGGTCGGTATCGCCCGCGACCACCTCCTTTCGCGGCAGTTGGAGCGCAACGGGCTGTCGGCGGCGGAGGCCACGGTCACCGACGACGCGTTGCGGCTCGTTGTCACCGACTACACCCGTGAGGCCGGCGTCCGGAGCCTGGAACGCGAGCTGGGCAAGGTGCTGCGCAAGGTGGCCACCCGTCTCGCCTCGACGCCTCCGGCGTCCGATGGCATTGTCGCCCCGGTCACCGTCGTAGGTGCGGACGACGTGCGGACGTACCTGGGCCGGCCCAAGTACTTCTTCGAGGCCGCCGACCGCACCGCCGTCGCGGGTGTGGCGACCGGCCTCGCCGTCACCGGCATGGGTGGCGATGTCCTGTTCATCGAGGCCACGTCGTTGCCCGCCGCCGCCGGCCTGCCGGCGCTGACCCTCACCGGTCAGCTGGGCGATGTCATGAAGGAGTCGGCCGAGATCGCCCTCTCCTACGTGCGGGGCCACCTCGAGGTCGACCCGAACAAGCGGTACCACCTGCACGTGCCCGCCGGCGCCGTCCCCAAGGACGGCCCGTCGGCTGGCGTGACCATGGTGACTGCGCTGGCCAGCTTGCTGTCCGGCCGGCCGGTGCGGGCCAACGTGGGCATGACCGGCGAGGTCACGCTGCAGGGCCGGGTGCTGCCCATCGGTGGCGTCAAGCAGAAGGTGCTGGCCGCCGATCGGGCCGGGCTG
>JANMRJ010000931.1:0-3679 GCA_031370985.1 Acidimicrobiales bacterium | reverse complement strand
CGACCCGACCACCAAGGTGGTTGCCGAGGGCGCCCGGGGGGCGAGCGGGCCGGGAGGGATCAGGGTGCATTCCGTCCGCCTGCGGGGCCTGATCGCCCACCAGGAGGTCCTGCTCGGGACGGCAGGGCAGAGCCTGTCGATCCGCCACGACTCCTACGACCGGGCCTCATTCATGCCCGGTGTCGTGCTTGCGGTGAAGGCGGTCGCCGACCGCCCCGGCGTCACCATCGGCCTCGACGCCCTGCTCGACATCTGAGCTGTTCTCCCTGCCGCCCTCAAGTTCGTCGAGGTCGAGGTCGAGCTTGTCCTGGAACCGGTTGAGGATGATCGACAGGACCACGAGCGTGATGCTCACCGCGGTAGTGGCCACGATGTGGCGGCTGAAGAAGCCGAGCAGGCCCTCGACCGGGCTGGCGATGGTGGAGCTGAAGCGGCGCACCGCGAAGACGGCGGTGAGCGTGCCGGCCAGGTTGGTGGCCATGAACCCGACCGGCGACATGCCGGTCTGGCCGGCCAGGGCGCAGACGATGGCCCCGGGGAAGGCGAACACCATCGGGTAGCCGGCCCGCTTGAACAGCTTCTCGGTGAACGGCACGAGGTCGCCGGCGCCGCCCTTCTTCTGCAGCCAGCGCAGGGCGTTGTCGCCGTAGAACCGCCCCAGCAGGTAGAAGAGCGGGTCGCTGAACGACCGGCGCAGCACGGCCACGATGACGAACGGGGCCAGGTCGACGTTGCGGGCCAGCACCAGGAACCGGTTCCGGGCGTCGAGGGCAATGAGCAGGAGCGGGTGCTTGGTGGCCAGCACCGGCGTGAAGGCGCTGGCGACGAACCCCATGGCCACGATGAGCGCGATCGGGGTGACCAGCAGGATCAGGGTGCGCCGGGACGGCTTCGGCCGCTCCTCGACCGTGGTGATGTCGGACACGGGTGCGACGTTAGGCGGGTGCGAGGGCGGCCGCGGCCATGTGCCGGGCTAGTTCGACGGCGGTCGTGCGCGCGTTGAGGCCGCTGGTGGAGGGCATGACGTAGGTCGGCACGCCGCCGAATGGCTCGGGTTGGAAGCCGGCGGTCGCCTTCGGGTCGATCGCGGCCCGCCAGCCGGCCAGACCGACGAACAGGACCACGCCGGGGCGCAGCCACTCGATGACCCGCCGGACCCGCTCGGCGCCGGCCCGGTACTCCTCCACGGACAGGAGGCCGGCGTTGGGCGTGGCCCGCTTCACCATGTCGGTCATGCCGACCCGGTCGTGGCGGAGGCACCCGAGCGGGTCTCGGGGCCGGGTGACCAGACCGGAGGCGACCGCGGCCGGCCAGAACCGGTTGGTCGGGCCGGCGAAGCCGATGCCGGCGTCGGCGGCCACCAGGCTCGGGTTGAGCCCGCAGACCAGCACTCGCAGCCCCGAGCCGACGGTGTCGGGCAGTGTCCGCGCCCGGTGGGCCTCGACCCAGATCCGCTCGCCGGCGATCTCGACAGTGTCGACCTCGAAGCCGGCGCCGACCAGCAGCGCAGCGAGCGCCTCGGGCTGCCAAAGGGCGAAGAACCGGCCGGGAACGTCGTCGTTCGGCCAGTCGACCTCGCTGTCGCCGGCGATGACCGACAGCGTGAGGGGGGCGCCCACGGCCATGGCCCAATGCAGCCGGGCGAGGGCCAGCGGCAGGTCGGTGCGGCCCAACTGGCCAGCCTCCCGCTCGTAGACATCGACAGTGGCCCGGTCCATGCTGAAGGAGGGTAGGGCCAGGTGAGTCCCGCTACAGACGGGGAGCCAACCGCCGGCTACTTGGCGGCGATGCACTCCTTGACCAGGTTGCGCAGGGTGCCCTTCTCGGCGCCGGGGTTGGCGGCCCTCACTTCGCCGAGGCACTCGCGGGCGCCGGCCATCTTGGCCCGGATGCGGCCGGGCATGACGCCGGCCTTCTCCAGGCATGCGCCGGCCGCCGGGCGTAGTGTGGCCTTGTCCGCAGCGGGGTTGGCGGCCTTGGCCGCTTCGAGGCACGCCTTCACGCTGTCGCGCTTGGCCTGCTGCTCGGGAGTCAGGGTCTTCCCCTCGATGCCGGCGGCGCGCAGGCAAGCCTTGACCGCCTCCTTGAGCGTGGCCTTGTCGGCGTTGGGAAGCTCCTGGCGGGCTTGCACCAGGCACGCCTTCGCCGCCTCGCGGTTGGCACCGTCTGGCCCGTTGGTGCCGGCCCACGCCGCCGCGCCCCCGCCCACGGCGATCCCGGCGCCCACCAGCACTGCAAGCACACGTTTCATGTCAGGACTCCTCGTCGTTGTGTTGAGGGCTGCATCGTCGCCAACCGATGTGAGCCAAGTCCGACGAAATTGTGATGAAACCATGATGTTATGGCCGGTCCAGAAGAGTGACCACGCCGGCAACCCTGGAGACGGCCGTCAGATGATCCGCTGGAGGTACCCGTTGGCCAGGAGCCACATGATGTTGATCTGGGCTGGCGCTCCGGGGACCAGCGAACCGACGAGCAGGTACTGGAGGCCCAGGCCGCGCTGGCCGAACGCCGGGGCGATCGGCCCGCCGTCCACCCTGAACTCCCGGACCACCTGGTAGAGGTGGTAGTTGCAGCCGCTGGGCATGCCGCCGTTGTCGAGGCTCTGCGGCGGGATGGCACGCGAGGTGTACGGCAGCCTCGCCGGCGCGAGGAAGGACCCGAACTCGCTGCCATATCGGTCGATGCGCGAGCCGACCCGCAGCGGCATTGGCGTCTCCAACGGCAGCCCGTTCGGCCCGATGAGGAAGCCGTTCGATGGTGGGTACCGCCAGCCGCCCTGCCCGCCGAAGGCGGAGGGGTCCCAGTAGGTGGCGATGAAGTCCTGGGGCGACAGCCCGCCAAAGCGATCGTACTGGATCAACTCCTCGCCGACCGGGCCCGCCGTGGGCAGTACCGAGGGGCCGAGTCGGGGATCGCCGCCGTAGTCCTCGGTGGAGCATTGGGCCGGCGGCGTCGTTGTCGCCGACAGCGACGGGTGGGCTGGTCCCACCGCCCAAATCAGTGAAACGACAACAGCCGCTAGACAACGCCGAAATCTCATTGGTGCGCCTCCGCTCGTCGGGCGCACAGGGTACCCCGAGAGGAGCGCCAGGCACCCCGCTCCTCGCACGTTTCGCCGGCCGGCGTCGACGCCTGCCTATGAGAGTTGGGATACCACGTAGTCGATCGCGCCAGTCAGGATCGTCACGTCGTCGGGGTCGACGCTGGGGTAGACGGCCACCCGGAGCTGGTTGCGGCCCAGGCGGCGGTAGGGCTCGATGTCGACGATGCCGTTGGCCCGCAGGATCTTGGTGACCTTGGTGGCGTCGATGCTCTCGTCGAGGTCGATGGTGGCGACGACCGGGCTGCGGTCGGCGGGGTCGGCCACGAAGGGGGTGGCGTAGTCAGAGGCCTCGGCCCACCTGTAGAGGATGTTGGTCGAGGTCTCGCACCGCGTGGCCGCCCACTCCAGGCCACCGTTCCCGAGGATCCAGTCGAGCTGGTCGGCCATGAGGAACAGGGTGGCCAGGCTCGGGGTGTTTTAGGTCTGGTCGAGGCGGGCGTTCTCAATGGCGGTGGCCATGCTGAGCGACTCGGGGATCCAGCGGCCGCTGGCGACGACCCGGTCGACCCGGTCGAGGGCAGCGGGGGAGCAGAGGGCGATCCAGATGCCGCCGTCGGCGCCGAAGCCCTTCTG
>JANMRJ010000876.1:0-1705 GCA_031370985.1 Acidimicrobiales bacterium | reverse complement strand
CAGGGCGCGGCGCGAGGAGCAGGTCGGGCCTCTTGGGACCATCCGCCTGGCGTCGACGCCAGATCTGACGGCCGCCCGCAAGTCGTCTAGCGCTGGTAGGCCCTGGCGAACGTGCGGGACACACCGCGGCAGCCGATCGGTCAGGGATGGGGAGTGTCACCCGGCGGCGCCGCGCTGCCTCTCCGGCGGAGGATGTCGCGGTAGATCAGGTAGCCCAGGGCAATCGTGACGAGTCCCAGGGGAACGCCGGCCGGCAAAAAGCCGCCGACAAGCCAGACGATGAGGCCTGCCTCAACGAGGGCGCCCAGGG
Source organism: Acidimicrobiales bacterium (assembly GCA_031370985.1). Lineage (GTDB taxonomy): Bacteria > Actinomycetota > Acidimicrobiia > Acidimicrobiales > AC-14 > CADCTB01. The sequence goes on along the minus strand of JANMRJ010000876.1, from coordinate 1,395 downwards.
CAATCCCCAGCCGACGGACGGCGCGCGTCATCTTGACCTTCCAATGGGACGCCTATCATCGCTTCCTCCGGGCGCCGGCGGTCGAGTGCCGACTCGCATGTATTGCCTCCGGCGCGGTGGGCCATGGCGACCGCCTCGCGGGGCGCTCAAGGCGAATTCCCAGCGCCTACTCGAAGCGGGTCTCCTGGGTGTCGGTGATCGGCCCGACCAGCGGCAGCGTCGCCGCCACGACCGCCAGTGCCCCCACGACCGAGGCCACCAGCAGCGCTACGACCCCGATGTCCGGCGGCGGGATCGAGATCCGCGACTGCGTCCGCAGCAACAGCTGGATCACCAGCGTGCCGAGGAGCGCCGACACCGCCGACACCGCCACGAGCGGCGCCGCGGCCTCCAGGAGCAGCACGACGCGGAGTCGCGCGAGGGGCATGCCCGCCAGACGCAGCAGACCGAAGGGCATCCGCCGCTCGAGGAGCCCGGATACAACCGCGACGGCCAAGCTGGCACCCGCGAGGAGCATCGCCCCAAGGACGCCCAGTGAGACAACGCGGCCGAGCTCGACCCAGGAGGCCGAGGCAGCGGCCGACTCCTCGTCCATCGTGGCCACGACGGACGTCGGCATCGCACCCTCGATGACCGTCCTCGCCCGCTCAATGGCCGCCGGCGTGCCGTCCGTGCTGACGACGATGCGAGTGGGCTTGAGGGCATCGAGCTGAGCGCCAAGGGCGGCCGGCTCGATCAGGACGGCGGGCAGGGGCCCCCGCGGCGCCTCGAGCCCGTCGGGCGCATAGCGGTCGACGCGGTCCGCCGGGATCGAGAGTGGCACCTGGGCGGTGACCCCGATGGGTAGAACAGCGGGTTCGGAGAGGAAGCCGAACGTTTGCGCGCTGCCGTCGAGGATAGGCTTGCCGCCCGGGCCAAGATGCTCTAGGCCAGGCCCGCAGGACAGGCCCGTCGCATCGAGGCTGGCCAGCAGCGCGGGGCAGTCGACAACCACGGCGAGGTCCGACTGGCTCCCCTCCGCCATTTGGGGGGAAGTGACGAGGACCTCGCGCAGGACGGCCACGGCCGAGACCCCGGGGGTCGACCGCAGCCTCGCCGCCGTACTTTCGGCGCGGCCGGTGTCCCCGTACCGGGCGACGAGGACGTCGCCCCGGACCCCCAACTGACTGGACGCGGGCACGGCGGACCGCGCGAACGAGGCGATCCCGAAGAAGGCGCTGCCGACGAAGACCGCCAGCACCACTCCGCCGACGGCCCCGAAGGCCGCCCTCGGGTCGTCGAGGAGGCGCCGGCCGGCCAGCAGCGCCGACGGCCCCCTGGCCGTCCGCACCAGCGCGAGGCCCACCGCCGCCGTCAGCCACGGTCCAGCATAGGCGATGCCGACGACGATCCCGA
>JANMRJ010000874.1:0-2915 GCA_031370985.1 Acidimicrobiales bacterium | reverse complement strand
GGCGATGTTGGCCAGCAGGAGCTGGCCCGTGCGCCGACCGAGGGTGTCGACCCGGTCGGCGACCAGGCGCTGGACGAACGGGAACGACGCACCCATGGCCAGCACCGGGAGCCCCATGAGCAGCAGGGGCCCGCCGAGGTGCACGAAAGCCACCCGCAGGATCTCCTGCACGGAGTCGAACCGGTAGCCGCCGACGTTGTAGCCGTCGATGGCGAAGTGGGCCTTGAAGGGACCGTAGACGCCGAGACGCTTGGGCAGCTCGACCAGGACGAGGGGGCCTAGTAGCGCCAGGACACCGATCGAGAACTGGATGCCCAGGAACCACCGATCGGGCCGCTTCGTCCGCCCGACCAGCCGGGAGGCGATAGCGGCGCCGGCCCCGAAGGTCAGCAGGTAGAGCGACAGGACGTGGCCGAAGGTGTAGGAGTTCGACCGCATGAGGGCATCGACCAGGCGGAAGAAGACGATCTCGAGCCCCAGCGCCACGGCCCCGGTAAGGCCGTAGACACCGAACCACGGCCACGTCCGGGGCGACCCTGACGACGCCTGGAGGACCGGCTCGGCGGTTGGCTCGGGCGGGGCGGCCGTGGCGTTGGCGGCGACCCTCCAGAGAGCCACGACCGACACCGCGGCCAGCAGGTTGAGCACCCCGGCCAGTCGGACCACTCCGACGAAGCCCAGGCTGCCGATGAGGATCCAGCCCGACACACCGGCCCCCACGCCGGCGCCAAGGGTGTTGGCCGCGTAGAGCTTCCCGACCAGCGGGCCGGCCTCGTCGATGCGGTCGACCAGCCCCCGGGACACGAGCGGCAGCGACAGCCCCATCAGGGTCGTGGGGACGATCAGCAGTGCGAAGTGGAAGCCGAAGGCGGCGAGGGTGCCCTGGAGGTGGGGGACGGCCGAGCGGTAGACATCGTAAAAGAGCCAGAGGCTGAACCAGGCGAAGACACCGATGCCGGCGTTGGACGCGGCAAAGGCCAGCAGCGACCGGCGCGCGCCGAGGCGGTCGGCTAGTACGCCCCCCAGCAGGCTCCCCAGCCCGAGGCCGGCGAGGAACGCGGCGACCACCGTCGTGAAGGAAAACAGGTCCACGCCGGCGTGGAGCGAGATGACCCGCTGCCAGACGACTTGGAGGGTCAGCGCCGAGAACCCGGTGACGGCGAAGACGGCGAACAGGACGGTCCTCTGCCGGGCGCGCACCGAGGAGCACTATCACACGACGGGCATCGCGACCCATTCGCCCCGCGCTCGACATCAAGCGCCTGGCCGCGGGTCCCGACGATGTCAGAGATGGCGTCTTCTTGGGTGAGCATCTGGGCGAACGTGAAGTGAGTGTGGAATGTCGCCCGGCAGTGCGTCGTCCCGGAAGAGCTCCCGGGCCTCGGCCACCCACTCGTCGATGATGACCAGGCACGGGCCGCCGCCCGGGTTGGTGCTGGTGCGATCGGCGCCGGCCACGAGGGCGAAGGCCGCCTGCACCTCCTGAGGCATGGTGGCCAACGGCGTGCCCGAGCACAGGTGGTAGAGGGCGATCATGGTGAGTCAGAAGGGCATCGGCCGACGGTGTGGCCTTGCAGCCTGGGCTTCGAACTTCAGGCCCATCAGCTCGCGGTTGCTCAGTGCCACGACACTCCCTCGGCCAGTCGGTTGCGGGGACGGCCGGCGCGCCAGTCGTCGTCGCCGAGCCGGCGGAACCCGGCCGGTACCAGCTTGGCCCGCAGCGCCGGCTCGGCCAAGCTGCGGACGACGAGGCCCTCCGCCGGCCCGCTCCCCCAAGCCGAGGGTCCGAGCAGGCGCTCGATGTCGGCCACCTTGGCGGTGACACCGGTCCACACGCGTGGCGGTATGACCAGGCCGGCGCCGGCACAGATAGCGTCCCGTTCGGCGGCGGGGAGGAAGCCGGTCGACGATGTCCAGAGATCGAGGGCCACCAGGTAGGCCGGCAGCCGGTCGTACAACGACGAGTGGGTGAGCAGCAACCACTCGGCATAGAGGGCACGGTCGTCGTCCACTACCTCGTCGTCCACTACCTCGTCGCCCAATACCACGCCGCCCGGTACCACGCCGCCCAACACCTGGCGCAGCGCGCCGTCGTGCTCGGCCGCCCACGCCCGCAACGGCCCGAGCTGGCCGGCTCGGTCCATCGCCCCAGGCCCCGACCGCAGCGCGACCTCCACCCGGCCGTCCTCTATCCAGAGCGTCACATTGGCCCCGTCGACCTTCTCCTCCGCCAGCACCGTGGCGCCGAGCAGCGAGGCGATGCCGGCGCCAGCCAGCACCAGGTCGTCGTCGGTTCCCCGGCCGGCGACGAGGTGGGGGATGCGCGGATAGGGCGGCGGGTCGGTCACGCTCGCCCCGCGGCTTGGGCGGCCAGGCCCTCGTCGAAGGTCCAGACCTGCACGTTCCGGATGGCGGTCGACGACAGGAACTGGTCACGCTCCACCAGGATGGCAACGTCGCCGGCGCCCACCTTGGCCGCAGCCAGCGCCTCCAACGACTCTCCTGTGGAGGCGCCGTCGCACAGCGCGGTCAGGAACTCGGCGCCGAGGCGGGTCTGTAGCACCCGCCAGTGGCTCTCCTCGGAGACGGCGATCCGCAGGAGCGCGACCAGGCGCCGGGCCACGTCGTAGCGGTTTCCGTCGGCCTGGGAGGCGAGCGGCTGAGGGGTGGTGTCCACCGTAGGCGCCCGTAAGAGCGCAACCAGGATTGCCAGGAATCGAAGAGATCCGTCGCTCATCACCCGAGCCGGCACTGGATGATTCCGGCCATCGACTCGCTCTGTCAAACTTAGCTTAGCCTGGATCCACCGATTTGCCTCGCCCGGCGGGGGTGACCATCACGTAGAAGTGCCCCCTGACCAGGGAGAATGGCGGTTGCGAGACCTGCCAGAACCCCGAATCGGAGGGCACCTTCTT
>JANMRJ010000844.1:0-6275 GCA_031370985.1 Acidimicrobiales bacterium | reverse complement strand
CGACGCCTGGTCGAAGCAGACCGATGGCTACCGGCTGTCGGATACCAAGGACCACGACATCCCTCAGCCGGTCGTCGACCTGGCCGAGCAGATCCAGGGCTTCCCCCGCCACCTCGGCATCCACTCGGGCGGGATGGTGATCTGCGACCGGCCCATCGTCGAGGTGTGCCCGGTGGAGTGGGGGCGCATGACTCACCGCAGCGTCCTGCAGTGGGACAAGGACGATTGCGCCGCGGTCGGCCTGGTCAAGATCGACCTGCTGGGCCTCGGCATGCTCACCGCCCTGCACCTCGGCGTCGACCTCATCCGGCTCCACCACGGGGTCGATGTCGACCTGGCCACCATCCCCCAGGAGGACGCGGTCTACGACATGTTGTGCCAGGCCGACTCGATCGGGGTGTTCCAGGTGGAGAGCCGGGCCCAGATGGCCACCCTGCCGCGGCTCAAGCCGAGGCACTTCTACGACCTGGTGGTGGAGGTTGCCCTCATCCGGCCCGGCCCGATCCAGGGCGGGTCGGTCCACCCGTACATCCGGCGGAGGAACGGCCAGGAGCCAGTCACCTTCCTGCACCCGCTGCTCGAGAAGTCGCTGGCCAAGACCCTGGGCGTGCCCCTCTTCCAGGAGCAGCTCATGCAGATGGCCATCGATGTCGCCGGCTTCACCGCCGGCGAAGCCGACCAGCTCAGACAGGCCATGGGCTCCAAGCGCAGCCCTGAGCGGATGGAGGCGCTGAAGGGCCGGCTGTTCGAGGGCATGGCCGTCAATGGCATCGTCGGCGACACCGCCCAGGCCATCTACGAGAAGCTCGCCGCCTTCGCCAACTTCGGCTTTCCCGAGAGCCACTCGGTGAGCTTCGCCTACATCGTCTACTCGTCGTCGTGGATGAAGCTGCACTACCCGGCGGCCTTCTGCGCCGCCCTGCTCAACGCCCAGCCCATGGGGTTCTACTCGCCGAACACCCTGGTGGCCGACGCCCGTCGCCACGGCGTTACCGTCCACGGGCCCGACGTGAACCGCAGCGACGTGAAGGCCACGCTCGAGGGCGACCGTGACCGGCCAGCAGTGCGGCTGGGTATCTCCTACGTCCGCAACGTGGGCGACGACCTGGCCGCCCGCATCGCCGAACGCCGGCCCTACGCGTCCATGGAGGATCTCGTGCGACGGACCGGTGCCACGTTGCCTGCGGTTGAAGCCCTGTCGACAGCCGGCGCCTTCGGCTCGCTGCAACTCGAGCGCCGGCAGGCGCTATGGGGTGCCGGCGCCGTGGCCCAGACGGCCGATACCCGCCTGGAAGGGGTGGTGTGCGGCGCCGCCGCCCCGCAGCTGCCGGCGATGACGGACCCCGAACTGACCGCCGCCGACCTGTGGGCTACCGGCGTGGCGCCCGACAGCCACGTGGTGCAGTACGCCCGTCCCCGGCTCGACGCCGCCGGCGTGGTGAGCGTGGCCGGGATGGCCCAGGTGCCCTCCGGCCGGCGGGTGAGTGTGGGCGGCGTCGTCACCCACCGCCAGCGGCCGGCCACGGCCAAGGGCACGATCTTCATCAACCTAGAGGACGAGACGGGCATGGCCAACGTGATCTGCAACGCCGCGGTGTGGGCCAAGTACCGGCGGGTGGCCCGGTCGTCGCCGGCGCTGCTGATCCGCGGCCGTCTCGAACGGGCCGAGGGGGTGACGAACCTGATCGCCGAGAAGATCGAGGCGCTGTCGCTGGCGATGCCGCCGGCGTCGAAGTCACGCGACTTCCGGTGACTTCACTCGACGGTGCAGAGGACGTTGACATCCCGCCCTACGCAGCGGCGGAGTAGAGGCGCTGGCTGCGTTGAGCGGAGAAGTCGATCGTGGTGGAGCTGCTCCGCTTGTTCGCCCCGCTACCCCGCAAGCTCTCGGGCGACGCCTTCGGCCTCATCCATGAGGACTTCCTCTCCAACTTCGTCATGGCCGGGGGCCGCCTCGGCGGGGAGTTCTTCACCCCGTGCCGCATCGAAGAATGCACCCTCGGAGTCGACTTACGTGGCAACAGCGCCATGGCACGCCCCAGGCGTAGCCTGCTGCTATGGCGGCGGAGGTGAGGCGGGTGCCCTACGGCGAGCCCGCCGTGGTGATGCTGGCGGAGCAACTGCACGCAGCGAAGGCCGGCGATCCGTTGGCGCCGGCGACGGTGGTGGTGCCCAGCAACTATGCGGCGGTGGCGACCCGCCGGGAGCTGGCCCGCCGCGGTGGCGTCGCCGGCACGAGTTTTCTCACGCTCCACCGTCTGGCAGAGCGGCTGGGTGGGTCGGCGCTGGCTGCGGCCGGCCGGCGGCCGGTGTCCGCTCCCGTCGTGCTCCAGGCAATCCGCGCCGTGCTCGCCGAGGACCCCGGCATCCTGGCGCCGGTGGCCAATCATCCCGCCACCGAGTTGGCCGTGGCTGCCGCGTACCGCGAGCTTGCCGTTGTCAGCGCCGATGCGCTCGATGCGGTCGCGGCGATGAGCCCCCGAGCCGCCGACGTGATCGGGATCGTCCGGGCGACGTCGGATCGGTTGCGAGGCAACTGGCACGACGAGTACGACCTTGTGGTCGCGGCCACCGATCGCTTGCGCGCCGGCGGAGCAACCGACCTCGGCCCCGTCATCCTGTACCTCCCCGAGCGCCTGCCCGCCGGCGGCGCCGGCCTGCTCCGTGCCCTGGCCGAGAACGGGCCGCTCACAATGCTTGTCGGCGCCACCGGTGTCGACGATGCCGATCGGCCGGTGCTGGCGGCCATCCACGAGGCGGGCTTCGCGGTACCGCAGTCAATCGGTGTCGAGCGCCCGCGGGCCAGGCGCGTGATCAGCACCAGCGATCCCGACGAGGAGGTGCGAGCCGCCGTCCGCCTGGTCGTCGAGGGGACCAGGGAGGGCGTGTCGCTAGGCCGCATGGCCGTGCTTTTTGGTGCCGCGAACCCCTACGCCCGCCTGCTCCGAGAGCACCTCGATGCCGCCGGGATCGCGGCCAACGGCACGCCGGTGCGGACTCTCGGCGAGATGCTCGCAGGCCGGGTGCTCCGGGGGCTGCTGGCGTTGCCGGACCGCAACTTCCGCCGGCCTGACGTGCTCGCCGTGCTGTCGTCGGCGAAGGTGCGCGCCGCGAACGGACGCCCGGCGCCGGTGCGGGTGTGGGAGCGGGTCTCTCGTGCCGCCGGCGTTGTCGAGGGGGACGACTGGGTCGAGCGGTTGGCCTCCTTCGCCGAGGAGTGGCAACGAAAGGCCGCCGCCGCCGAAGCGGACGAGCGCCCCGGCCTGGCCAGCCGGTTCCGCCACGAGGCCGATCGGGCCGGGTCGTTGGTGTCGTTCGTGGCCGCGCTCATGGCCGACCTCGAAACTGGCGGCACGCTCGGCACCTGGGCCGAGATGGCGGCGTGGGCGTCGGGGCTCCTCGATCGTTACCTGGGCGACGACCGGTCGGGTTGGCCCGAGCCCGAGCGAGAAGCGGCCGACCGGGTCGGGGCCGCGGTCGAACGACTGGGCGGGCTCGACGCGCTCGGTGGGCCGCCGCCGTCTGTCGAGGTGTTCCGGCGCCTCCTCGACGGCGAACTCGATGTCGCGCTCCAGCGCATCGGCCGGCTGGGGGAGGGGGTGCTGATCGGCCCGCTCTCGGTGGCCGTCGGCCTGACCCTCGACCGGGTGATCGTGGTCGGTCTGGCCGAGGGCACCTTCCCTGATCGTCGATTGGACGACGCTCTGCTCCCCGACCGCGAGCGGGCAGCCGCTGGCGGCCAACTGACGCGCCGCGCCGAGCACATCGGTGATGATCACCGGCACCTACTGGTTGCCTTGGCCGCGGGCCCGGCGACGGTGTGCTTCCCACGCGGTGACTTGCGCCGGCCGAGCGCCCGCACCGCGTGCCGCTGGTTGCTCGACGACATCGCCGCGCTCGCCGACCCGAGAAGCACAGCGTCGCTCGACGTGGTGCCGTCGTTCGTCGCCGGCATCACGCGGCTCAGCTTTCCGGCCACCGGCCAGGAGCATCGCCTGGCCGCGCTGCTGCGGGACGACGGCCCCCTGTCGGCGCGGGCCCTGACGGTGGCCGATCCGGTCCTCGCCGCCGGCGCCGCGCTGTCCGAATCCAGGCGAAGCGACGCGTTCACCAGGTTCGACGGCAATCTCGCCGGGCTCGACCTCTTGCCGGCGGTCAGCGGGGACCGAGCCCACTCGGCGACCCGACTCCAGGCGTGGGCCACCTGTCCCCACGCCTACCTGTTCGAGCACGTACTTGGCGTGGAAGTGGTCGAGGAACCCGAGCAGCGGCTGCGGATCGATGCGCTCGACAAGGGTGCCCTCGTCCACGAGGCGCTGCACCGCTTCGTCGAGGAACGCAGCCGAGAACGGGCGCGGCTCCAGGCGATCGGCGCCGACGTGTGCGACCAGTTCGCGGCACGCGGACGCACGGGTCGCCGGCTGTTCTGGTTGCGTGACCGAGCGAGGATCCTTGCCGACCTTGATCGGTTCTTTGACGACGACACCGCGTGGCGGGAGGCATCCGGTGCCGACCCGGTCGCGGCCGAGCGCCGGTTCGACACGGTGATGGCCCTGCCCGATGGTGAGGTGCTGCGCGTTCGGGGTGCCATCGATCGCGTCGATCGCCTTCCCGACGGGAGCATGGTGGTGTTCGACTACAAGACGGGCCGGTCTGACCTGTTCAAGGAGCTCAGCGAGGCTGAGCCCCACCAGCGCGGAACGCGTCTCCAACCCGTGCTGTACGCGGCTGGCGCACGCAATGAGTTCGGTGCGGCACCGGTGCGCTTCGAGTACTGGTTTGTCACCGCCACCGGGCGGTTCGAATGGATCGGGTACGAGGTCACCGACGCCGTGGTCGCCGAGGTGGGTGTCGCCGTCGGCACCATCGTCGACGGGATCAGCCGCGGGCTCTTCCCGTTACGCCCACCGGAGGTGCCGGGTTGGAACCGGGTCGACTGCTGGTCGTGTTCCCCTGACGGGTTGAGCGCCGCCGCGGCCCGACGGGGCTGGGAACGCATGCGCGCTGACCCGGCGCTGGCCGCCTACGTCGACCTCTGCGAGCCGGGAGACGCCGATGACCATCGCTGACGCCGACGCCCGAGAGGCGGTCCGCCACGACCTGACCGGCACCGTGTTCGTCGAGGCCGGCGCCGGGTCGGGGAAGACGGCGTGCCTCGTGGACAGGTTCGTCTCCCTTGTGGCCTCGGGAATCCCCGCCGACCGGATCGCCGCCATCACCTTCACCGAGAAGGCCGCGGCCGAGCTGGCCGATCGCATCCGAAAGGCCCTTGAGGAGGCCGGCAACCGAGCTGCGCTCGACCTTCTCGACGGGGCGGCGATCGGCACCCTGCATGCGTTTGCGGCGCGAATCCTCAACGAGCACCCCATCGAGGCCGGTCTCCCGCCCCGCGTGGAGGTCCTCGACGAGATCAGCTCCCAGCTCGCCTTCGAGGAGCGGTGGGTCGTCTTTGTCGACCGCCTCCTGGAGGACGAGGCGGTCGAGGTGCCGTTCCGGATGCTGCTGGCGTCGGGCGTCGATCTGCGTCACCTCCGCGACGTTGCCCTCGCCTTCGCTGACAACTGGGACCTGGTAGCGGAGCGCGTGGCCGACCGGCCACCGATGCCACCACTCGATCTCACCGACGTGCTGACCGTGCTCGACGCCGTGCAGCGATTGAGTGGCGACTGCATCGACAACAACGACAAGCTGCTCGTTCGGATCGGCGAGCTGACCGCCTGGGGTAGGGAGCTCCGTTCTGCGGTCGACGACGACACCCGGCTGACACTCCTCGGCGGCGACGATCGGCCGAGCACCAAGGTGGGGACCATCGGGCGCAAGGGCGCCTGGCGTGATGTCGCCGAGGTACGAGCTGTGGTGGCCGCTCTCGGCGAGCGGTGCAATGCCATGCGGCGCGAGGTCCAGCAGGTCGCCATCGAGCATGTCGCCGACGCGATCGGGCGCTTCACCGTGGCCAGCGCGGACGAGCGGCGCCGTGCCGGCAGGCTCGAGTTCCACGATCTCCTGGTGCTGGCCCGCGCCGTGCTCCGGGACGCGGAGCACGGGCCGGCGGTGCGGGCCGCGGTGCGCGACCGCTACCAGCGGCTCCTACTCGACGAGTTCCAGGACACCGATCCCATCCAGGTCGAACTGGCGACCCTGCTGGCCGTCGAACCGGGTCATGAAGTTGGTGAGTGGCGCGACGCGAGGATCGAGCCGGGGCGCCTGTTCTTCGTCGGCGACCCGAAGCAGTCGATCTATCGGTTCCGGCGGGCCGACATCGGGGTCTTCCTCGC
>JANMRJ010000835.1:0-1001 GCA_031370985.1 Acidimicrobiales bacterium | reverse complement strand
ACCGGTTGGCATCCGTCTTGCGCTTGAAGGTTTGGGACCGCTGCCGGCCGAGGGGGTCCCGGTACAGCACCTGGAAGGTTCCCTCAGGGGTAGTCCGCACGCTCGCCATGGCGGCGATCTTGCCAGAGATGTTGCGGATTTGTTGCGGATTGCGAGGGCTCAGCGTCCGGTCGATGTGGCTGTGGGCCTCTGACCAGGGCTTTTATCGGCGCCCCCGGCAGGACTCGAACCTGCGACCCGCTGCTTAGAAGGCAGCCGCTCTGTCCACTGAGCTACAGGGGCCTTGACTTGCGGTTTCCCAAGATAGACGGTGACGAAGGCGGATGACAGCGGACAAGCCGCGTTGAGCATCTTCGACGGCGGTCTACCGCCGGTTGTGTACATCTAGCGCTGGTAGTATGTACGCATTATGAAGAGGACGACGATCGAGATCGACGAGGAACTCCTTGCCAGGGCCAAGCGAGCGCTCGGGCACACCACGACGAGGGCGACGGTCGAGGACGCCCTCCGCCGCGCGGCCGACACCGCCGAAAGTGAGCAAGGAGAACGGGCGGCTCGTCAGAGGCGCTTTTTCGATGGTCTCGGCGGGCGGGTCGACGTCTCGGTACTCCGGGCGGAGGAAATGTGGCGGTGACGGCCTGGCTCCTCGACAAGAGTGCAGCCGCTCGCGCCAGCGACGTCGCCATTCGGGAGCAGCTTGATGAACTGGCGGGCTTCCTTTACCTCTGTCCGGTGGGAGAACTAGAGCAGCTGTACTCCGCTCGATCTGCACGTGACTACGACGCGCTGAAGGCGGACCTGCACGAAAGCTTCAACGTTGTCGTTCCACCCGCCGACATCTTCGACCGAGCGCTCGGCCTCCAACGGGATCTCGCCCATCATCATGGGATGTGGCACCGGACCCCCATTCCCGACCTGTTGATCGCCGAGACGGCGCTTCATCACGGTCTGGGCGTAGTCCACGTAGACGGTGACTACGAGCGGATCGCAGAGGTCCGTCC
>JANMRJ010000794.1:0-3059 GCA_031370985.1 Acidimicrobiales bacterium | reverse complement strand
GTCAGCTCGGCGGTCCGGATCCAGTCTGGAGTGTTGTCGGGCGCGCGCTTCTGGAAGAACGGCTCCTTCGTGATCCCGTCGACGAACCGCTTGAGGGCCATCGGCCGGCCGCCGGCGCCGCGGAGTGCCCCATCGGCGATCGCGAGGTAGTACGAGACGACGTCCATCTTCGTGTAGCCCGGCTCGGGGAAGTAGACCTTGTCAGGGTTCGAGATCGCCACCTCGCGGCCACCGATCTCGAGGATCTCCTTGCGCGTCGGCATGGTGCGATGCTAGCCGCCCATCGCAAGAAGGCGCTCGGTCCTCGATCGGCCGGCGCGGCTCGCGACGGAGCCCACATTGATGGCCGTGGAGTCGCCGGACGACTGGCACGACGCCTATTTGGCGGTCGAAGGCGCAGCGGTGGACGATCTCACGCTTGGGAGGGTGCGGGTCACCCTTCGAATCGAGCCTGGAACCAGACTTACGAGTCCTCGGGCGACTGTCGCACAAGAATCTCCCCGCGCAGCCCGAGCGCCCGTGACGCTTGCGGCATCGGGCATGGACGGCGATCCATCTCGACGATCGCTCGTGACAGCGGTCGCCGGACGGCCGATGATGACGGTCTGCAGGGGACATCGCCCGAATGCTCAGCCAGCCAGAGCCCGCCTGCCTCGTCATCGCCGACATCAGCGGCTACACCGGTTTCCTCGCCGGCGCCGAGCTCGATCACGCCCAGGACATCCTGGCCGATCTGATGACCACGGTCGTCACGGCCTTCCGCCCGACGTTCCGGCTGGCCAAGCTCGAGGGCGATGCGGCGTTCGTCTACGCGATCACCGACACGATCGACGGCCCGCAGCTGCAGGACACGGTCGAGCGTTGCTACTTCGCGTTCCGGCGACGCCTCCGCGACGTCGGCCGGGCGTCGAGCTGCGAATGCAACGCCTGCATCCTCGTGCCTCACCTCGATCTCAAGGTCGTCGCCCATCACGGCCGGATCGTCCGTCAGCGCGTCGCGTCGTGGGAGGAGCTCGTCGGAAGCGACATCATCGTCGTCCACCGCCTCCTGAAGAACCATATCGACGACGCGACGGGGATCGACGCGTATGCCGTCTACACGGACGCCTGCGTGACCGCGATGGGCATCGACGACCCGGTCGCTGCGGGCTTCGTGGAGCACCGCGAGCCATTCGAGGGCGTCGGCGAGATCCGGATGTGGGTCCGCGACCTCCACGCCGCCTGGACAACCGAGCTCGAGCGGGCACGGATCGTCGTCGAGCCGAAGGACTCTGCGAAGACCTACGCGGCCGAGTACGACGCTCCGCAGGCGCTCGTCTGGGACTGGATCACCTCACCCGCTCGGCGGATCCAGTGGCAATACGGCGCGACCGGGATCGAGCAGGTGGATGGGACGACCGGCCGGCGCGGCGCGGGCACGGTGAACCACTGCATCCACGGCAAGGATACGATCATCGAGGAGGTCCTCGACTGGCGGCCGGTCGACTACGTCACGGTCCGCACCCAGCTCCCAGCGCCCGGCGTCCCGAAGCTCGTCAACAGCTTCGTTCTGCTCGATCTGGGCGACGGCCGGACCCGGGTCGAGATGCGGGTGGCGCGGCCGAAGTCGGCGAAGGACCGGGCGATCGCCGAGCAGCTTCTGCCGATGCTCGACGTGAGCATCAACGAGGGATTGAAGGCCCTTCGCCCGCTGATCGAGGGTGCGATGGCAGAGGCGCGGGAGGCGGCGCGCGCGGCCGCCGAGCCGGAGCTACCCGAGGCGCACGGCCGGAATGTGCGCGAGCCGATCGCCGCGGCCGGGCGATGATGTCGATCCACGCCCTCGCCGTTCGTCGTTCCAGCGATGGGGTCGCCGAGCCCGTCCCCGCCCCGACAGGAGATCACCCATGCGCTACCTGCTCCTGATCTACGGCCAGGAACTCCAGGAGGCGCTGCCCGACGATGTCGCGGCCGCGTCGCACGCCGCCTACGCCGCGTTCAGCGCGGACGTCAAGGCGCGTGGCCTCTTCCTGGCCGGCGAGGCCCTGACCCCGACCTCGACGGCAACGACCGTCCGGGTCGTCGACGGCGAGACGGTCACGACCGACGGGCCGTTTGCGGAGACCAAGGAGGCGCTCGGCGGCTTCTACCTGATCGAGGCGCGGGATCTCGACGAGGCGATCGAGGCCGCCGCGAAGATCCCGGCGGCGAAGGAGGGTTCGATCGAAGTCCGGCCGATCTGGGAGCTTCCGGCGGAGTACGCCATGGCGGAGGCCGCCGCGAGCGAGGCGCGTGCCGGCGGCTGACGGCCGACGATCGCAGCCATCTCCGCTCTGCTCGATCCGCCGTTGTCCGTTCGCTCCGAGGATCCGCACGCCGTCGTCGACCGCCTGTTCCGCGAGGAACAGGGGCGGGCGGTGGCCACCCTGATCCGCGTCCTCGGCGACTTCGATCTCGCCGAAGAAGCCCTCCAGGAGGCGTTCATCACGGCCCTCGAGACATGGCCGACGCGCGGCGTGCCGGACAACCCGGGAGCCTGGATCACGACGACCGCCCGCAATCGGGCGATCGATCGGCTCCGGCGCAACCGGGTCCTGGCGGAGAAGGCGGAGCTGCTCGGTCGGCAGGGGCTGATCGAGGAGGAGCTCGCGGCGATCGATCCGGACGCAGCGCTCGATGGCGCCGACGCGATGAACCCGATCGTGGACGACCGGCTCCGGTTGATCTTCACGTGCTGCCACCCGGCCCTGGCGATGGACGCCCGGGTGGCGCTGACATTGCGCACGCTCGGCGGCCTGTCGACACCCGAGATCGCCCGCGCGTTCCTCGTCCCCGAAGCCACGCTGGCCCAGCGATTGGTCCGCGCCAAGCGCAAGATCCGCGACGCCGGGATCCCGTACCGCGTTCCCGACGACCACGCATTGCCCGAGCGGCTCGATGGCGTCCTGCGGGTCCTGTATCTCGTCTTCAACGAGGGCTACGGCGCCTCGACCGGCGACCGGCTGGTCCGGCGCGAGCTGTCGGCCGAGGCGATCCGGCTCGTTCGCGTCGTGGCCTCGCTGATGCCCGACGAGCCGGAG
>JANMRJ010000732.1:0-3582 GCA_031370985.1 Acidimicrobiales bacterium | reverse complement strand
TCCCGCACCACGCCCTCCGTCGTCGCCTTCTCCAAGGGCGGGGAGGTGCTGATGGGCGAGGTGGCCAAGCGCCAGGCCATCACCAACCCCGACCGCACGATCCGGTCGGTGAAGCGCCACATGGGCACGAGCTGGTCGATCGAGATCGACGGCAAGAAGTACACCGCGCAGGAGATCAGCGCCCGCACGCTCATGAAGCTCAAGCGCGACGCGGAGGCGTACCTCGGTGACACGGTCAACCAGGCCGTCATCACCGTGCCCGCCTACTTCGACGACGCGCAGCGCACCGCCACCAAGGAAGCCGGCGCCATCGCCGGGCTCGACGTGATGCGCATCATCAACGAGCCCACTGCGGCCGCCCTGGCCTACGGGCTCGACAAGGAGGGCGCCGAGCAGACCATCGTGGTCTTCGACCTCGGCGGCGGCACGTTCGACGTTTCGATTCTGGAGATCGGCGAGGGCGTCTTCGAGGTCAAGGCCACCAGCGGCAACACCCACCTGGGCGGCGACGACTGGGACCAGAAGGTCATCGACTGGATGGTCGAGCAGTTCAAGGGCGACCACGGTGTCGACCTGTCGAAGGACAAGATGGCCGTCCAACGCCTCAAGGAGGCGGCCGAGAAGGCCAAGATCGAGCTGTCGACCACCCAGGAAACCCAGGTCAACCTGCCGTTCGTGACGGCCTCCGACGCCGGCCCCCTGCACCTTGACTACAAGCTCACCCGGGCCACGTTCCAGGAGCTGACCGCCGACCTCGTGGAAGCCTGCCGCGGCCCGTTCGAGCAGGCCATGAAGGACGCCGGCTTCACCGGTGCCGACCTGCAGCACGTGATCCTGGTCGGCGGCTCCAGCCGGATGCCCGCCATCCAGGACCTGGTCAAGCAGATGACGGGCAAGGATCCCCACAAGGGCGTCAACCCCGACGAGGTGGTGGCCATCGGCGCCGGCGTGCAGGCCGGCGTGCTCAAGGGCGACGTGAAGGACGTCCTGCTCCTGGATGTCACGCCTCTCTCGCTGGGCATCGAGACCCGCGGCGGCATCATGACCAAGCTCATCGAGCGCAACACCACCATCCCCACCCGCCGCACCGAGGTGTTCACGACCGCGGAGGACATGCAGCCGTCGGTGGAGATCCACGTGCTCCAGGGCGAGCGGGAGATGGCGTCGTTCAACAAGACGCTGGGCAAGTTCCAGCTCGTCGGCCTGCCGCCGGCCCCCCGGGGCATCCCCCAGATCGAGGTCACCTTCGACATCGACGCCAACGGCATCGTCCACGTGTCGGCCAAGGACCGGGCCACGAACAAGGAACAGTCGATGACCATCACCGGTCAGTCCGGGCTGGGCAAGGACGAGATCAACCGGATGATCCGGGATGCCGATGCCCACGCCGAGGAAGACCGCGAGCGCAAGGAAGAAGCCGAGACCCGCAACCAGGGCGACACCCTCGTCTACCAGACCGAGCGCATGATCCGCGAGCACGGCGAGCGCATGTCCGAGGACGAGAAGGACCGCTTGCAGTCGGCGGTCAAGAACCTCAAGGGCACGCTCAAGGGCAACGAAATGGGTGCCATCCGGACCGATACCGAGGCGCTGATGACCGTCAACCAGGGCATCACCACCCGCCTCTACTCCGAGGCCGCGTCCGAGAACTCGAGTGGCGGCGGCGGTGACTACGGCGCCGACGACGACGAAGTGGTCGACGCCGAAATCGTCGACGAAGAGGCGTAGGGGCCGATGTCCGACCCGACTGAGGCATCCCAGGCGGAGGAGACGCAACAGCCCCAGGCTGCTGCGTCTCCCGAGCCCTCGGAGTCGCCCCCGACGGGGCCCGCCGACGAGGGGGGTGACGATGATGAAGCGGAGGAGCTGGATATCTCCGAGTTGGAGGCGCAGCTGCTCGACGACATGGACCGGCTCCAGTCCGAGCGCAACGACTACCTCGACCAGTTGCTCCGCACCCGGGCCGACTTCGACAACTACCGCAAGCGCATCCAGAAGCAGCAGTCCGAGCTTCAGCAGCGGGCGGCCGAGGCGCTGGTCGAGAAGCTCCTTGAGCCCCTCGACACCCTCGAGCTGGCCGTGGCCCACGGCCAGGGCTTCGAGCAGGCGCGCACCATGCTTGTCACCATCCTCACCAAGGAGGGATTGGAGCGCATCGATCCCGTGGGTGAGCCCTTCGATCCCAACGAGGCCGACGCGGTGGCGCATGAGGCCGGCGACGGTGGCCCCGTCGTTGCCGAAGTGCTGCGTCCCGGCTACCGCTGGAAGGGGCGGGTCCTCCGGCCCGCCATGGTGAAGGTCCGAGGGTAGGGGCGCGATGGCCCCGCAGCGGGAGTGGTTCGAGAAGGACTACTACAAGGTGCTCGGGGTGGCGCAGTCGGCCACCGACACCGAGATCCGCCGCGCCTACCGGAAGCTGGCCAAGGAGAACCACCCCGACGCCAACCCCGGGAAGGAAGAGCGCTTCAAGGGGATCTCCGCCGCCTACGACGTGCTTTCCGAGCCGAGCAAGCGCAAGGAGTACGACGAGGTCCGCCGACTCGGCCCGATGGCCGCCGGCGGCGGCGCCGGGGGGTTTCCAGGTGGAGGTGCCGGTGGGGCCGGCGGCCAGGCGTTCCGCACCGAGAACCTGGGCGACCTGTTCGGCGACATCCTCGGCCGCTTCGGCGGCGGGGCGGCCGCCGGCGGGCCGCGTGGGCGGCCGGGCGCCACGCCCGGGCAGCGCGGTGAGGACCTGGAGGCCGAGCTGCACCTGTCGTTCGCCGACGCGCTCAACGGTGTCACCACGTCGGTCAACGTGGCCAGCGAAGCGACGTGCAGCACCTGCCACGGCAGCGGCGCGGCGCCGGGCACCACCCCGGTCGTCTGCTCGCGCTGTGGCGGGCGGGGCGTAATGTCGGAGAACCAGGGCCTGTTCTCCTTCAGCCGGGCCTGCCCGCAATGCGCGGGTGGAGGAATGATGGTCGAGACCCCATGCCCGACGTGCCGCGGCGCCGGCATCGAGAACCGGCCTCGCCAGGTCAAGGTCCGCATCCCCGCCGGCGTGGACGACGGCAACCGCATCAAGGTCAAGGGCCGCGGGGCGGCCGGTCGTGGCGGCGGGCCCACGGGCGACCTCTGGGTCACTGTGCGCGTCGCGCCCCACGATATGTTCGGCCGCAAGGGCCGGAACCTCACGCTTGGCGTGCCGATAACCTTCGCCGAGGCCGCGTTGGGCGCCGAGGTCACCGTCCCCACCATGGACGGCAGCGTCGTGCTTCGGGTCCCGCCCGGCACCCGCTCTGGGCAGACCTTCCGGGTCAAGGGCCGGGGCGTCGCCGAGGAGAAGGGCGCTGGCAACCTGCTCGTCACCGTCGAGGTGGCGGTGCCCACCAAGCTCTCGCCGGCCCAGCGGGACGCGATCGAGGCGCTGGCCAGCGTGTCTCCCGAGTCCCCGCGGGCGCATTGGGGGGTTTGATGGCTCCGATCAGGGACTTTGACCGCGGCGTCTACGTCATCTCAGTGGCCGCCGAACTGGCGGGCGTCCACCCGCAGACGCTGCGGATTTACGAGCGTCGCGGCTTGCTCGACCCGGCCCGCACC
>JANMRJ010000708.1:0-5449 GCA_031370985.1 Acidimicrobiales bacterium | reverse complement strand
CACCGCGTGGGCCGGAGCGGTCCCGACCTCCAGGGCGACGGTCACCTCCCGGCGGGCCGGGTCGAGGCCGACGATCCTGCCCACCGAGCCGGTGAAGATGCCCAGCCCTTCGTCGTTGCGGGTGGCCCGGACCACGTCGCCCACCCGCAGCTCACGGGTCTCCACCGCCCGGTCGGGAGCGGACAGCTCAATGGTGACCGACTCGCGGCCAAGTGCTCCGGCCGAGATGAGCACCTCCCGTGCGGCGCGGTTGAGCCACTCCACCTCGGCCACGGTGGTGGCGATCATCAGCTTCGAGGTCCCCGGCGCTCCCGGGTCGACGGCCCAGTCCTCCAGCAGCCCCAGCCGCAGGGCATCGGCGCTCTCCGCCCCGGTCCAGCGCCCGGAGGCCCGGGCCGAGGCGATGGCCTCGGTGGCCTGGCCCCGGCGGATGAGCGCCACCCGCTCGCGCTCGGCCGGGTCTCGCTGGCGGCGGTTCTCGACCAGGCGCACCACCGCCACCCCGTCCTGGGAGACAAGATGGGCGAAGGCCCCGCCGGCGCCGACCTCGGGGATCTGGTCGGGGTCACCGACGAGGACCACCTTCGCTCCCGCAGCCGCCGCATAGCGGACCAGGCGTGAGAGTTGTCTGGTGTCCGCCATCCCGGCCTCATCGACCAGGACGACGGAGCCCGTCAGGTAGCCGGCGCCGTGGCGGTCGCAGCGCCCGAGCAGGCCGGTGAGGGTGTGGCGGGCGTCCAGAGCGGCCTCCCGGGCCAGCACCCGGCGGCCCCGCCCTGAAGGGCGGCGCCGATCACCCGTAGCCCCGAGGCCCGCCACGCCTGGGCCGCGGCACCGAGGGCGAAGGTCTTGCCCGAGCCCGGGCCGCCCACCACCAGCTCCACGCCGATGCCGCTGGTGGTGATGGCCTCCACCATGGCCACCTGCTCGGCCGACATCGTCGGGCGCTGGGCCAGGGCGTCCTGAAGGGACGCAGCCGTGGCCACGCCCAGGCCAATGCCCTGACCCACACGTCCCAGCCCCCGGGCATGGGCGTCGAGGAGGGCGGCCTCATGGGCCAGCAGCTCGGGGGTGGCATAGGCCTGGGACAGGCCGCCGGCCCGCACCCGGCGGCCGTCGGAACGGCGGATGACGTCGCCGCCGCGGGTGGGGCGGGCCAGCACGGGGACGAATCGCGCCGCGTCGCGCAGCAACGTCGTGGCCCACCGCTCCAGCTCGGCGCCGGTGGCGCCGGCGGGGGCCTCGGTGGCGAAGCCCTTGATGGCGTCACGCAGGTCGACCAGGGTGGCCTGCTCGCACAGTCCCTCAGGACCGGCCAGGTGGGCGGCGATCTCGCCCAGGCGCTCCGGCGACGGCCGTGCCGGCGGCTCATGACCCAGGAGCCCGACGATCTCGGCGGCCCCGAAGCCCTCCCGGGCGGCCATGGCCGCCAGCTCGTCGGGGCTGCGATGTGAGTCCTCGTCCTTGGGGGGCCGGGTGGCCAGGGTGGCGATCTGGGCGGCCCGCGGCCCGGACGAGCCCACCGTGTCCATCAGCTCCAGGATCTGCCGCCGGCGCGAGCTGAAGGCGTCGATGACACCCCTCGGCATGCCGGCGATGTCGGCCAGGCCGTTGTAGGGCTGCTCGAAGCGCACACCCAGGCGGGCGACAAGCTCGGCCCGTAGGCGGGCCTGGTAGAGGTGGCCGGCGGTCGACGCCCACGCGTAGAGGGCGGTGCCGTCGAGGGCGGCCCGGCGCCCGTCGACGCCGGTGGCCACGTTGGCGATCACCGCGTGGGTGTGCAGCAGCGGGTCCCCGGTGCGTGACGAGCGGTGGTCGAAGCGGGCCACCGTCAGTCCATGAGCCACCACCCGCCCCTCGGGCGAGCGGACCAGGGCGGCGTGACGCTCCAGCAGCTCCAGGGCGTCGGTGACCGCGGCGTGGTGGGCGGCGGCCACCTGGCCGGCGATACCGGCGGGCAGGCCGAGGGCCTCCAGCTCGTCCGCCGGCACCAGAGGACCGAGGGCGTGGAGGATGCTCACCGACTTGGGCGCCCGCATGACCAGGTCGTAGGCGGGGACGGGCCGCACCGGCGCCCGTGCGGCCATGAACCGCTCCAGTTCCGACGCCGCCACCCGCCAGCGCCGGCGCTCGTCGCGACGGCCAAGGAGGTACTGGACCGGCCGACCGTCCTCGCGCACGGCGCTCGGTGGGACAACCTCGGTCACCAGGCGCTTGAGGTAGGAGACGTTGACCCCAGCCAGGCGGGCGGCCTCGGCCAGGGCGAAGGTGCCGTCGCCGGTGGGAGCCGGCAGCGGTCCGACCGACGGCGGCGCCGGGCAGGCGGCGAGATGGGCCTCGATGGCCTCGGCGGTGATGCGCCAGTGGCCCTGGGGTGTCTTGGCCCCGGCCAGGGTGCCGGCCCGCAGCCGAGCCCGGACGCCATCGACGCTCAGGCCCAGCAGGGCGGCTGCGGCCGCGGCGTCGAGGTCGGCGTCGGCCACCCGGGCGTTGGCCCGGGCCGAGGAGCCGCGGGCGGAGATCAGGTAGGCGCCGGTGTGGGGCCGCACGGAGTCCTCCAGATCGAGGTCAAGGTGCTCAACCAGAGCCTCCCGGTGACCGGCCGGGTGAACGGCGACTGGCTTCAGCACCTTCCCGATGGCACGACGCGGGGCCTCGGAAAAAACGGCTTCTGGCAGGCCCGCAACGCGACGCTTGCCGTCAGCGACCGGCTCGTGCGGCTCGTCAGGACCCACCCGTGCAAGCCGGCGAAGGACATCGACACAGTCGTCTGCATCTACCCGAACATCCCGCCAGACTCGACGTTTGACCGCTTTGACTACGTGACTGTCGTCGGTTACCCCGATCTACTCGGGCGTTTGACCTCTCCGGCGCGACCGCAGCGGTGGAGCCGTCAGGTGTGGGAGCACCTGGCGAGGGACCTCAACGTGTACGACCCCACGGAGGACTCCACCAGGCGCGCAGCCCTCGATGAGGTCGTCGACTATCGGCGGCGGGCCGGCGTCTCATGGTCGGCCCAGCTGACGCGCCGGGTAGAGACAGGCCTCGTGCTCGGCTCGGAGCCTGCGACCGACAAGACTGTCGAGCAGCGGCTCCGCTCCGGGGAGAGTGTGATGCTCACCGGACCGTCCGGGTTCGGCAAGACCTTCCTCGCACGCCACCTGGCCGTTCGACGCAGCACTGACGGCGACCTCGTCTTGTGGGTGCGTGCTGACGAGTACGAACGCGGGCAACTCCATCGGCTGCTGGCCAAGGGGGCTGCCCCGTTCAGCGGCGCACACGTGATTGGGCTCCTACGCACCGCTGTCGCCGCCGGCCTCGGCGTCCTCGTCGTCGCCGACGGCCTGAACGAATGCCCGCCGGGCCACCAATCCGAGTTGCTCGAGCAACTCGCCGCGCTTCGGCTCCGATATCGGTGCGGCGTGCTGGTGACTTCCACCGGCAAGCACGCACTCCCCGAGGGCTTGGCGGCGGTCCCGGCGACGCTGCTCGCACCAGACTCCGAACAGCGTATGGCCGTGCTAGACGCGCACGGTGCAGGCGCGAGCGGCCTCGTATCCGCCGCCTTCACCACCCCCCATGACCTCGCTCTCGCGGCACGGTGCTCGGCCAGCCTGGAGCCGGATGCGACGGTCGTCGACCTCCACGGCATTTACATTCGCACCCTTGCACCCACCGAGGCAGTACGGGCCGGGTTGCGGGAAGTCGCGGCTCTCCTCCGCCGCCAGCACCGCAGCTCCGCCCGTGTGCTTGGATGTCACTGCCCATCTGGCCGCACGGGGCGGCAGCGGGCTGCCCGCAGCGCTTGTGGACGAGGTAGTGGCCAACGACCTCCTCGACCGCTCCGCTGGTCGTGTCCGATTTCGGCACGAACTCCTGGGCGACTTCCTCGTCGGCGAACATCTCGTTCTGCAGGCCCCGACCCCGGCGGACTTGGCGGAGCGCCTTTGCGAGCCGGCGAACCGGTCGCTGATCCGCACCACCGTCCAACTCGAACGCGACCCCGAACGCGTAGTCGAAGTGCTCGACCGGCTCGCCGACAGCGGCCTGTACGTTGCCGGGCTCCTCGGGCAATTCGGAGTGCCCGTCCAGGAGAGATTGCGCCACGCCACCAAGGTGCTCCTCGATGAGGCGGCTGGCGCGACCTACCGGGCTGCGCCGTCCTCGAGTCCGAGGGGAATATCCACGATGGCCGCTGGGTCATGGCGCGCTCATGGGAGCCGTCGACGGCCAAACTGCTCGAGGCGGCAGGCCTCGTCCTCGACGGCGAGCACCTCGACCTCGTCGCCCGGCTTCTCGACCGCACTGACGACCTCCTCCGCGTCGCCCTCGAGGCCCCGGTCGGCGCCCGTGCGCCGACTGTTAGCCATGCTGTCGCTGCTGCCTATGCGCTCCAGCAGAACGTGCGATCAGACTGCCTGCCGGCCTCGTTTCTGGCCGTAGGCTGCGAACGGCGCCGCCCCATCGGAACGGAGACCCGGTCGGCCGGTGTTCCGCAGTACCTGCTCGGAAGGCCCAACCCCGGGTGGGGTCGTTGCTGGGTTGCCGCTCATGTCCTTGATGCCGAGACCGACGGCGACATCCTCGCCCTGCTCGTTCGGCAGGCGCTCCGGCTCGGCGGCTACCACCTGATCCTGCAGACCCTCTGGACTGTCGAGCGGAGCGCGCGCGTTCTCGGACCCGCACAGCGGGACGCCGTCCTTGCCGCCCTCGACGGCTATCATCCTGACCACTGGGGGCTGTCGTCGACGCTCGTCGAGGCACTCGCAGCGCTCGGCGCCATCGAGCCCCTTCACTCTCTCGACGGCATCCGCGCCGACATCTCGGCCCTGCTCGGCGCACGGAACGACCCGGACGCCCCTGCGGTCGCGGCTGGGATCATCGCCAACCAGTTCGAGGAGGAGGATGTCGTGGGTCCCTACTGCGAGGCGGTGGACGGCCTCGATCGCCTCGACCGGCTGCGCCTAATCCTGCTCGCAGCGCGCGACCAAGGTCACTCGCTTACTTCCGGCTGGTGTCTCCGCCAATTGGCTCAAGGTGCCCCGACGGGAGATGCGGCACTCGACCAGCAGTTGCTAGAGCTGTTCGGCGAGTTCGCCCGGAAGCCGACGACCGGCGGCTTCGACCCCCAAGGGGAGGCTACGGCCTTCCTGTACGCCGTTGAGGGCCTAGCGCGCCTGGGCGGCAGCGTCCCGCCTGCCGGGCAGCAGGTGTACGACGGCCAGACTGCCTGGCTGCTCATCGGCCAGGTTCTGGTGAACCTCCACCAGGGCGAGCGACGAGACGGCGACACCTGGGCTCGGCTACATGGGACTCTTCCCGGCGCCCTGCCTGACATCCTCTGGCGCGTGCGAACCTCGCAACGCTCTGCCCAATTCGCCGGCGAGCGCCCCGCTTACGACCTCCTCGTCGACGCGTACCCAGCCGAGGTGCGACGGGCGCTGCATTG
>JANMRJ010000687.1:0-3549 GCA_031370985.1 Acidimicrobiales bacterium | reverse complement strand
AAGGTCAACTACCAGAAGCCCAACGGCCCGAAGGAGAGCCGCACCGAGTTCTTCGTGCGGGTCGCCAACAGCACCAAGGCCCTCGATGTCCTCGAGCGCGAGAAGAACGTCCTGGGCCGCTGGCCGACATAGCGAGCCCCCTCGATGCGATCAGCGCTACTGGCCGCCCTTGCGGCGCCGTCGTGAGGCTAGTCACCACTAACCTGTACTTCTGTGATCCACGAGCGGTCTGATGAAGCGGCGTGGGAGGCGCAGCGGGAGGCGCAGCGCCGCCTGACCGCCGAGGAGCGCCTTCTCCAAAACGACGCTCTGAGTCGTCTGGTCATCGCCGCCCGGGATGAGCGCGACCAACGACGCATTGGTTGAGTTCGCCGCCCGATCCGAACTACGGCCGCTCGACACTGAGCGAATCCTGCGGGCACTTGACGATCACGGGGTCGACTTCGTCCTGATCGGGGGCATCGCGTGCCTCATGCACGGAGCCAGCCGGGTCACGGTCGATGCCGATGTGGTCGCCGCATCCACCCAGCGCAACCTCGGCCAACTGTTCGCTGCGCTCGAGGACCTAGGCGCTGCCGTACTGGTCAGCGTGCGACGGCGCGAGATGGAGGACGGCGAACCCTGGGAGGTCGAGCACCTGCGGCGGGGACCCGAAGCGATGGCAGAGGTGGACGCCTGGCACTTCACCACCGATGCTGGGCCGCTCGACGTCGTCTTCGCTGCCGCCGGCGTGGGCAGCTACGAGGATCACCTGGACCACGCAGAACCCTTCGAGGTGTTCGGCATCCGCGTCCTCGTCGCTGGGCTGGACGACCTCATCTCCTCCAAGGAGACGCTGATGCGCGGGAAGGACATAAGCATCCTCTCCGAGCTGAGGGCGCTCCGGGTTCGTGACCGGTCATGAGCCGACCCGCGAGCGGGCACACGAGTCGCCGCCGTCACGCCTGTGCCTGGCCGCGTCGGTAGCGGAGCTCAGCGACGAGGCCGACGACCACCTACCGCGGGAACGGAAGCCCCCCGCCCCGAAGGTCGGCTTCCAGGCTGGCTAGGCGGTCAGTTCGTCAAGCACTCGGCACGCCGCACGGTTCGGCAATCCGACCGCCTCGGCGAACCCAAGCAGGTGGTTGCGCGAGAGCCACGGGTCCACCCACCGAGCGAGAGCGCCAGGCTTGTGTCGTCTCCACAGCTCCGACGAAACGCGTCGAGCACCCGGGCAGGTCCGCAACGTCCGCCTGCGTCAGCCCCAGCGACGTTCGGCGCGCCCGGACCTGCTACGCGAACAGGTTCGGGTCTGCCTCTGCCCCATTCCGATCAGCACGATCGTGCTGCTCTGGTGGAATCTCGCCCAGCATCCTGGCACGATACCCTCATATCGGCATGAACGTGCCGATATTGCCCGCCGGTCAGTTGGCCGACGGTGCCTTGGTTGCAGGCGACATGGGCGCCGTCGTCGTCGGCGGTGTCTTGCGACGAGACGCCTGCATACCGATCACCAACACGAGCCCGCCAACCGAAAGAGCGACAGCCGCGCCCAGCGCGCCGGCAGCCAAAGGTGACGTGCCGGTGTCCACGCCACCGCCGAACGCCACACCCGGCGGCACGTACCGCACCCGGGCAAAGTAGATGTCCTGACTTGTGGTGATGCTGTTGCCGTTGCGGGTGTCGTCCCACGCCAGGTGCACGACCTTGTCGGTCGAGGCGAGGCCGATCGGCCCGTTGATCGACCCCATCTTCGGCCCGAAGCGCCGGTCGATCGCCCGGTCGTTGACCCGGATGTTCTTGGCGAAGGTCATGCCGCCGTCGGTCGAGGAGGCGTAGTAGACGTCCTGGAAGGTGGCACGTCGGTCGCCTTCCTTCCATCCCGCGTCGTTGCGGTAGTCGTACCAGGCAATATCGATCCGGCCGTTCGGGGCGACGCCGAGACTGGGGAACGTCTCGGGGAAGTCCCAGTCACGTTTGCCATCGCCATCGTTGACCTTCAGCGGTGTACTCCACGTCTTGCCGTTGTCAGTGGACCGCATGAACAATACGTTGGGCGTACCCTCCCCCATGTGCTCCCAGGCGACGTAGATGTTGCCGGTGGTGAGGTCGACACCGGGAGCGGCGTCGCCGAGCCAGTCCGACGTCGAGGTCGGCGTGGCCGGGTTGCCATCCTGCTCGTAGATGGGCTTGACCGTGAACGTCTTGCCGTGGTCGGCGGTCTCGGCGAAGAACAGGTGGGACGGCGGCGACTTGCCCTCCTCCAAGCTGCGGGTGGACTGGCCGAAGAAGGCGAGTAGCCGGCCGTCCTTGGCCTGGGTGAGGTACGGCTCGGTGGTGCAGTGCTCGACGCCGGGCGCCATGTCGACGGGGTCACCCCATGTACGCCCACCGTCGACCGACGTTGCAACCCAGGGCCGGGCCAGGGCACGGTTGTCGGTGAGCCGGCACCAGACCGAGGCTTCCGAGCTGGTGACTGCGCTCGGTTGGTTCCAGATGCCGTTGTTCGACCACCAGGCGACGTAGACCCGGTTGGGGGCGTCGCGATCGATGACGAGCGACGGCATGGTGTCCGCGCCGTACACCCGCTTGGCGGGATCGGGGCCGATGCGGGGAAGGGCGCTGACCTCCCAGTTCTGGCCCAGGTCGGTGGATTTGGCCAGGTAGATGCGCTGCTGCGTGGTGGTCTGCTGGACCGCGCTCCACGTGTAATACAGGGTCCCCTCGGCGTCGAACTCCAGGTCAGCCATGGCGCCGGTGACCGCGAACCCGCAGCCCTGCCAGTCCGGCGGAGTCGTGGGCTGCGTGGCCCGGGCCCAGGTGAGGCCCCCGTTGCGGGACACGTGGACCATGCACCGCGACGAGTAGGCATCGCTCTCGGCGATGACCATCGTCTGGGGATCGCGCGGGTCGATGGCCAGTGCCGGCGTGGCATGGCCGCGCGCCGCCCCGGTGTCCTGCGTCACCTGTACGGCGGCGTCCACCTCTGGGACAACGAAGGGTTTCGCCGACGCAGATGTCCACGGCAGGAGCAGCATCCCGGCCGCGATAGTTGCCAGTCCAGCCAATTGACGTGCTCTCATGAACCCCCCGATTCGTTCCCAGCCTCTGACCCGCAGTTTACGGGCGCTGGCGTCGAGATGCTGGGGAGACGCCTTTTTCCATCAGGCCGGCGCCCGCTCCATTGCCGCCTTGAGCGTCTCGAGATCCCGGCCGACGACCGCCCCGAAGGGTGTCGCCCCCTTACGCCTCGGCCGCGGCCTTCATGCGGCGGAGGGTCTCCCGCATGCCCTCGACGAGGTCGGCTTCGCGCTCGGGCCAGGTCACGCCGATCCCCAACGAGGTGAACCACCGACCCAGGAAGCCTGGGACGCGCACGATTTCGAACGACTCGGTCACCTGGCAGCCACTCTCGACCTCCGCTATGTCGTAGCGCCAGGTCGTCTCGCCCTTGCCAACGCTGAAGGCGAACTCCTTGCCCGGCGTCGCCGCGGTCACCGTGCAGGTCGTGCTCCAGGCGACGCGCCGCTTGTTGCGGCCCTTGAACCGGGCGCCGACTCGGGCGCGCGC
>JANMRJ010000672.1:0-2928 GCA_031370985.1 Acidimicrobiales bacterium | reverse complement strand
ACGGGCCGGTGCCGATCGGGGCCTTGTTGGCTGGGCAGCTGGCGACGGTCGCCAGGTCGGCGCAGCCGTCGAACTGGTGCTTCGAGATGATCGGCGCTTCGGTCACGTTCAGCTGCTGGAGGAGCGGGGCATAGGGCTGGGGGAAAGTGAAGACCACCGTCTTGGGGTCGGGTGTGGTGATCGTGACGCCGGCCGAGCCCACCGAGGCCGCAGTGCGGGAGTGGAGCTTGAGCAGAGCGCGCTCGAAGGTGAACTTGACATCCTCAGAGGTGAAGTCAAAGCCGTCGTGCCACTTCACACCCGACCTCAGTGTGAAGCGGTAGGTCGTGCCGCCACCCTCGATGGCCCAGCTGTCGGCCAGCTCGGGGGTGAGCTTGCCGTCGGAGGCCCAGCCCACCAGGCCGTTGAACATCATCTCGGAGGCGGTGTGGACAGCGCCGTTGGAGGTGACGGCCGGGTTGAGGCTGCCGGGGTCGGCGGGGATGGCGACGACGAGCGTGCCGCCCCTGACCGGCGGAGCGGTAGTCGCGGTCGTCACTTGTGTCTGTTCCACCGGCTTGTCGTCACCGCCGCAGGCCGTGGCGACAAGCGTTATGGCCAGCGCGGCCACCGTCAGGCGCGTCCTCATGGTGTTCCCCCAGAACTGTTGTCTTACCTAGCACCGAGGACGGTACTACCCGAGCCCCGCCGCGGGTGGTCTCACCCGCGCTAGGGTGCGGCCGATGGACGTGCCTCGGGTCGCATACCGGCGCTGATGCCCCGGCTGACGGCTGAGAACTTCCAGCGGGCGCGCCAACTCATCGCCCTTTACCCGCAGTCGCGCTCCGCGCTGATCCCGATCCTGCACATTGCGCAGGAGCAGGACGGGTGGCTCACGCCTGATGTCATGGCGCACATCGCCGAACTGCTCGAGATCGACCCCGCCGAGGTCTACGGCACGGCCAGCTTCTACGACATGTTCTTCACCCACCCGGTGGGCCGGCACCTGGTATCGGTGTGTACCAACCTGGCCTGCTTGCTCAACGGGGCCGACGAGTTGCTGGAGCACGCCGAGGCCCGGCTGGGCGTGGCGCCGGGCGGGACCACGGCCGACGGCGAGTTCACGCTAGAAGAGGTCGAGTGCATCGCCTTCTGCGGCGCGGCACCATGCCTGGCCGTGAACTGGCGGTTCTTCGGCAACATTGGCAACGACGACTTCGATCGCTTGGTCGACGACCTCGCCGCCGGCCGCCTGGCCGACGATGTCCCGCCCCACGGCACCCTCAACCGTGTCCGACGCCGGGTCGGCCTCATGGCCGGGGACGCGGGGTCGGCCGAGGATGCCACCTCTCCCAAGGCCGGAGGCGCATGAGCGGCCTCGCCAGCTGCGTGCGGAACGCAACGAAAGGCCGGTCCAGGTACTCTCACTGGGCGGCCCGAGGAACGAGGGTTGACCAGTGATCACTGATGCCGCCCCCATTGTCACCGCCCGGATCGGGAAGCCCGAGTCCTGGACGCTTCGGTCCTACCTCGACAACGGCGGCTACGACGGGCTGCGCAAGGCTCTGACCATGGACCCCTCTGAGGTCACCCAGGAGGTCCTCACCGCCAACCTGCTCGGCCGGGGCGGCGCCGGCTTCGAGGCCGGCCGGAAGTGGGGGATGCTGGCCAAGGCCGAGCCGAAGTACCTCGTCATCAACGGCGACGAGAGCGAGCCCTGCACCTTCAAGGACCACATGTTGATGGAGGAGGACCCGCACCAGATCATCGAGGGCACCCTCATCTGCGCCTACGCCATCGGCGCCAGCCAGGCGTTCATCTTCGTGCGGGGCGAGTTCGCCCTAGGCCTCGAGCGCATGACGTCTGCCCTCAACGAGGCGTACGCCTTCGGGGCGATCGGCCGGAACATGCTCGGGTCGGGCTTCTCGATTGACCTGGTCGTGCACCCCGGCGCCGGCGCCTACATCTGCGGCGAGGAAACGGCGCTCCTGGAGAGCCTGGAGGGCAAGCGGGGCTACCCGCGCGACAAGCCGCCGTGGTTCCCGGCGGTTAAGGGCCTGTACAGCGCGCCGACGATCGTCAACAACGTCGAGACCATGTCGAACCTGCCGTGGATCGTCACCAACGGCGGGGCCGCCTTCGCCGCCCTCGGCCTCGGCCGGTCCACCGGCACCCGCCTGTTCTCGGTCTCCGGCCACGTCAACCGGCCGGCCAACTACGAGCTGGAGATGGCCAAGACCACATTCCGCGACCTGATCTACGACCCCAAGTACGGCGGGGGCGTTCGGGGCGACCGCCAGCTCAAGGCGTTTGTGCCCGGTGGCGTGTCGGCCCCGTGGTTCGGGCCCGATCAGGTCGACATGGCCCTCGACCAGGACGCGGTCGGCAAGGCCGGGTCCATGCTCGGGTCGGGCTCGGTGGTCGTGATGGACGACACCACGTGCATGGTCCGGGCCGCGTGGCGGATCACCCGCTTCTTCCACCGTGAGTCATGCGGGCAGTGCACCCCGTGCCGGGAGGGCGGCGGCTGGCTGGACAAGATCATGCGCCGCATCGAGCTGGGGCAGGGCCGGGAGTCCGACCTCGACCTGCTGCTCGACGTATGTGACAACATCGCCCCTGGCCTCGGCTGGCCGCCCCAGAAGACCACCATCTGCGTGCTCGGCCCCTCCATCCCCTCCTCCATCACCTCCGGCATCAGGATGTTCCGCGACGAGTTCCTCGTCCACATCAAAGACGGCAGGTGCCCGTTTGCCTGAGCCGATAAAGGCTGAGTCGCTGAAGATCGTCGTGGACGGCAAGGTCGTCGAAGCCAAGCCGGGCGAGATGATCATCGCCGCCGCCGAGCGGGGGGGCACCTACATCCCCCGGTTCTGCTGGCACCCCCGGATGCGGCCGGTGGGCATGTGCCGCATGTGCCTGGTCGAGGTCAAGGGCCCCCGGGGCTTC
>JANMRJ010000671.1:0-1395 GCA_031370985.1 Acidimicrobiales bacterium | reverse complement strand
GTACCCTCCCCACAGACGGCTCGATCGCAAGGATCTGCCCCACCACGCCCAAGTCTCCGCTACGTCCCCCGACGGACCTGTCGCCGAGCGAATTGGCGTCGACGACGCGCGGACCCCTGCGCCCGAGTTCGGCACATACCTCGCGCTCGATAATGCTGCGGGCGATCGCGGGAACGTGTCGCGGGCCCCCGGCTCAGCTCTCCGGGCGTGGGCCCTTCACGGAAGGTCGAGGATGACCGCGATCGTCTCGCGCAACTGAGCGAGGACGGCGGGGCCGACGTTGCCGCGGCTGGCCACGATCCTCCTCGTAGAAACCGCACGAAGGTGTTGGCACTGAGCAGCAGAGACCGCGTCGAGGCCGTTGGCCAGATCAGGTTGGATGACGATCTCTGAGTGGAACCGTCGGATCGTCGTGGTAAGTGGCACCACGTGGACGACAGAGGGCGAAGCATTCAGGATGCGCTGCGCTGTCACCAGGACTGCTGGGTGACGGAAGCCGGCTTCGCGCCCTGCGGGGGCGCCGAGATCAACCTCGATGACATCACCCGAGGTCGGCATCGAGCCAGGAGACCTCGTCGTCGCGCAGCGGTGTCATCAGCTCTGCGCCGACCAGATCCTGTCGGAGAGCTCGTACCGCGAGCGACACAGCGTTGCCGACCGTGGTGTGCAATTCGGCAGCGAGGCGCTTGAGCTCCTCGTGCGTTGCGGCATCGATCCGTACACTCGTGCTCTGCATGCAAATCAGCATACAGCAGCCCGGGCATCCGATACGGGCTATGGCCAGTACGTGCGGCACCGGCCGAGACGGGCACGGGCCGCCAAGTCGTGTTGACCCACCGCACGACTTCCGCGCGGTACGTCGCGCCCGGAAACGCGCTCCTATGGGCCCGCACCCCGGGCCGCCGCTCCTGCGGCGTCCGGAAACGGTCGGGTTCGGAGCGATGCCGAGCACTTCGCTTGCGAGACGGAGCGCTGAAACCGGCATTGTCGCGTCCGCCTTCACCGGCAGCGCCGCGACGTTATGGGTGCCCCGTACGTCGGGTGTGCTCTCGGCGGACGCCGTGGCCAGCCCGACGTCGACCGGGACCAACGGCCGGCGTTCGGTGCGACCCTGTCGGATCCGCTGTACTGGTGCTTATGGGGCACTGCGCGTAGCTGAACCCGCAGTGTTGGGCGCCACTCTTGATGAGCACGCGCGAGGGTCTCGGCGACACTCATCGTGAGCAGCACCTCATGATTGGCCCTTGCGCGGACGGTCCGGGTGCCGGAATATGCCAACACGAGTTGGCCCCTTCCTTCACGGGGAGCAGCCTGCGAGGCTTGAGACATGCGAGGAGCGGTGCGGCGTGCTGTTGGTCAAGGACGATCCCAAGGCGGTAGAGGCAGACCTGGTCG
>JANMRJ010000648.1:0-3549 GCA_031370985.1 Acidimicrobiales bacterium | reverse complement strand
AAAGCGAGGTCGACTGCCTCGCGTGCCCGGTTCTCGCTCGTGGGCATGAGGTTGGCATGAGGTGGGTGTAAACGCGCAGGGTGAAGCCCGGATCGGAGTGGCCGAGATAGTCGGCCAGGGCTCGGATGCTCGTCCCGGCTTCGAGCTGGATGCTGGCGTAGAAATGGCGGAGAGCGTGCATGCCGTTCTCGCGCGACGGCTCGACATCCGCCGACCGGAGCGCCGGCTTCCAGACGTGGCGGTTGAAGAAGTTGCGGTTGGCAAGCTTGCTCTCTCGGGAGGTGAACAGCATCCCGTCGACAGCGGGATGTTGCCGAAGATGCTCGGTGATGGCCACGGCGACGACGGCTGGAAGCGGCACCTCGCGTGTCTTGCGGCCCTTCGGCAGGGCAACGACGGGGTGGCCGCCGACGAGCTTCACCTGCTGGCGGACATGAACACGGTGGCGGCTCAGGTCAACGTCCTCGACCCGCAGACCGAAGACCTCACCCTGCCGGAGCCCGCACCCAGCCGCCACCACGGGAGCTGCCCGCCAACGCTCGGGGTGAGCCTCGACCACGGCCACCACCTGCTCGATCGTCCACGGGACGACCTTGGTTGGTTGGACCGCAGGGGCCTTCACCGCACTGGACCGGCAGGGGTTCCGAGGGATGAGGTCGTCCTCGACGGCCGCGCCCAGGATCGCCGAGAGGTTGGCCAGCATGACCCGGACGTATCGGGGGGCGCATGTCTCCTGGCGGCCCCGAAGCCATGCTTGGATCATCGACGGCCGGATTTGGCGGAGTTCGATCGCCCCGAGGGTCGGCATGATGTGGACACGAAGTCGGCTTTCGACCGCCTCCCGAGTCGACGGGTCGAACGTCTGGCACGAGAGCCAGTCCGTAGCGAACTCGACGAACGTCACCCGGCCGGCCGCCGGGTCGACGTACCCGCCGGCGAGCTTGGTTGCCTCGATGGTGGTGAGGAAGCGTTCGGCGTCGACCTTGCGCTTGAAGTTCCTGCTCCTGCTGGCACCCTCCGGCGTGCGCCAACGGGCGCGCCAGCCATCCCGTACGCGGTCGACTGATGCCATCTCGGCTCCTCACGGCGTGCCCGCGAGGCCCCGGTTCATGTCCGGATGCGCGGGAGGTGGGGATGGCCGAAACCGCGGAGACGGGCCTCCGACACCCCCGGCCGTCGAGGGGTGCCGAGCCAAGATTACCTCCGAGTGAGACGCAAGTGCGACCGAGCTCCGCGCTCCTGATCGGGCCCGGAGCGCTGTGCTCGGTCCGTGAGTCGGGCCTCGACCCTGGCCGTCACGTCGGCGGTCCGGTAGCGAACGTGGCGGCCGACCCGAAGGAAGGCCGGACCCCGACCGAGGTAGCGCCAGTTGGCCAAGGAGCCGGGCGGAACGCCCAGGTACCGGCTGACATGAAGAGGGGTCATCAGATCGGCCAGGGCGTGCGGCGGCCCGGGCGTGGTCGTCGCTGGATGATTCATGGAAGCCTCCGGGTACGGAGTCGTCGGGGCGAGGGCCATGCCCTCACGACATGCCGGGGCCCGGCCGGTGATCGTGGTGCTCGGCGGCCGTGTCCGCCGGCGTCCCGCAGGTTGCCCGTAGCGGAACCTGCAAGGGTCTGTCCGAGGGATGGGCTGGTTGGCGACGACGGGTGGGGGGGTGCTGCGGGACGCAGGACGGCGTGGCCGGTGCGATGCAGGACCAGAGCGCGAAACGACTCCGGGCCGACGGGCGCGTAGGACTGCATCATCGGATCGGTAGGCGCCGTCGGCATGGAGTAGGGCGTGATTGTCATGACCAACTTGGCCTCAGGGGTCGTCCCGTTTTCGCGGTTGCCGCAGCATTGGCCGGCCCGCGGGACGATCATGGCGCGATCCGCGAAGACACCGACAGGAGCGACGTTCTGCGGGACGCGAGAGGGATGGCCAGCGCGAACGGTCCGCGGTCTCATGGGTTCATGCACAACCGTCCCGCGGCGAGCAACGAGCGTCCCGCTCCGCAACCCATCCCTCGGAACACACCCTTGCAGGTTCCCCTCCGGGCAACCTGCGGGCCATCCCGCGCCGTCCGGTTGGCGTGCGCGTACAAGCACCTCGTTCACCCCGGTCATCGGCGCTTGAGCCAGGTACGGTCGTCGCATGCCGGGCGGCCCGTTGGAGGCGGACACGTGTCGTGACTACGTCGTCCCGCTGGTGAAGGCGGCGGGATGGGGTGACGACCAGATTGTCGAGCAGTTCCCGATCACCGACGGTCGGATCGTGCCGGTCGGCACGAAGCACCGCCGGGCCAAAGCGCTCCGGGCGGACTACGTCCTCGAGTACGAGCCTGGGGTCGCGGTCGCCGTGGTTGAGGCGAAGCGGGAGTACGCCATCCCCGGCAAGGGCCTCCAACAAGCCAAGAACTATGCGCGGCTCCTCGACCTTCCGCTCGCCTACTCCACGAATGGCAAAGGCATCGTCGAGGACGATCGAGACACCGGCCTGGAGACTGATCAGCTCACCGCCTTCCCCTCACCTGAGGCCGCCTGGTCCCGGTATCGAGCCTGGAAGGGCATCGTCGATGACGAGGTGGCCGAGGGACTCCTCCTTCCCTTCAACCGGGCACTCCGCAACCCCGACGGCACGGTCAAGGAGCCCCGCTCCTACCAGCGCACCGCCATCAACCGGTCGGTCACTGCCATCCTCCGAGGGGACAAGCGGCTCCTCCTCACGCTGGCCACCGGCACGGGCAAGACGTTCGTGTCGATGCAGATCGTGTGGAAGCTCTGGAAGAGCAGGGGGTGGCGGAAGGGCCGGAAACCTCGGATCCTCTACCTGGCCGACCGCAACATCCTGATCGACCAGCCGATCGAGCGCGAGTACAAGCCCGCCTTCGGCACCGGCGACAACACCCCGATTTGGAAGCTCCAGGGCGAGGCCAAGGCAGGCCGGGAGATCTACTTCGCCCTCTACCAGCAGCTCGCCGACACCGGCGTCGACCCGAACGGCATGTTCCGCGACTTCGCCCCTGACTTCTTCGACCTGGTGATCGTCGACGAGTGCCACCGCGGGAGTGCCAAGGCGGAGTCGTCGTGGCGGGCGATCCTCGAGTACTTCTCGCCGGCCACGCAGCTCGGGATGACCGCCACTCCAAAGCGGACGAGACCGTCGACAGCTACGAGTACTTCGGTGACCCGCTGTTCGAGTACTCCCTCGCGCAGGGCATCGACGACGGATTCCTGGCCCCCTACCGGGTGCGCCGGGTGGTGCTCAGCCCCGACGCCCACGGCTTCGCACCGGCTGCGGGACAGCTCGACCTGTTCGGCAACACCATTCCCGAGGGCCTCTACACCACCAAGGACTTCGAGCGCGTGGTGTCGCTGCTGAGCCGCATCGAGGCGGCGGCCAAGCACCTCACCGCGTACCTTCACCGCACCAACCGGTTGGCCAAGACGATCGTCTTCTGTGTCGACCAGGAGCATGCCCACCAGATGCGGGCTGCGCTGCACAACGCCAATGCCGACCTCACGAGGCAGCACCCCAACTACCTATTGACTGAACTATCTATGGCAT
>JANMRJ010000644.1:0-36867 GCA_031370985.1 Acidimicrobiales bacterium | reverse complement strand
AACGCCCAGGCGACCGAGGAACACTTCCGCTGGGAGGAACTGGTCGCGGTCACGGATCTGGCGTCCGCGCTGCGTGCCATCGACACCATCGTAGAGCAGGGCGAGGGCGCCCGTGGAGAGTGGCGCGACGCCCACTTCGGGCGTCTCCTGGGCATCCTCGACGAGTACCTCGCGATCCGCGCGGAGGACCCGAGCTTCGAACCGGCCCGACCGGTCGCGGCTGCCAACGTTCGACCGCAAGCCACCGGTGCCAGCGTGCCGATCATCACCGATCCGGGCACGATGCGATGCATGGACCTGCTCAACGTCGTGAATGAGGTCCTGCTCCAGCTCCTCTCCCGGTACTTCGCCCACACGGATGAGTCACCGGAGCAACTCGGCGTGCTGGCCGATGTCGCCGTCGGACTGATGTACGCCGCCATCAAGCCACTCGGGAGCGTGGTCACGACGCTGCCCGTTGGAGCGGATCTGCCGGGGGTCACGGCGGGCCCGGGCTTCGAGCTCTTCTACCAGGTCGACTACCTGCTGCCGCACCGGGAGGCGGCCTGGGTGCTGATGGAGGAGCGACTGCGAGATGCGGCTGCGTTCGCCCTCCGCTGCGGCGAGCTCTGCACGCCGGCCTTGATGGAACCGCTTGCCAAGGTGGCGCGGTCGCTCGTGACGTACGCCGACCAGCTCCTGGCCGCGACGTAGGCTGCCGCGCAAACCGGTGCACCATGCTCGGCGTACTTCTCGACAGACGGCCGCCAGCCGCCCCGAACCGCTCCCGGAGTGCCCTCAAGATGGCCATCCCTCGTCTCATCGCCG
This sequence comes from Acidimicrobiales bacterium, assembly GCA_031370985.1. Classification (GTDB taxonomy): domain Bacteria; phylum Actinomycetota; class Acidimicrobiia; order Acidimicrobiales; family AC-14; genus CADCTB01. The sequence continues at coordinate 36,060 of JANMRJ010000644.1, read as the reverse complement.
TGCTTGTCACTGCCGCCCTCGTCGCCGCTGGGTGCACATCGGCCGGAGCCAGTCCTGCTCCGAGTTCCGGCGGGGCCTCGGCCGCCTCCGCCTCCGCCGCCGCCGCGGTCACGGTCGGGATGGGCAGCTCGGCGAGCTTTGGGACGTATCTGACCGGCCCGAACGGGATGGCGCTCTACACCCACGCCGGTGACAGCGCGACCTCGTCGACCTGCTCCGGCGGTTGCGCCACCGCATGGCCGCCCCTCGCAACGACGGGTCAGCCAATGGCCGGGGCTGGCGTGACCGGGCAACTTGGCACGCTGACCCGCGCAGACGGAACGACGCAGGTCACGTACGGCGGCCTGCCGCTCTACTACTGGCAGGGCGACACGAAGGTCGGCGATGTGACCGGTAACGGTGTGAGTGGGTTCTCGGTCGCGACGGTCGCGGGGCCCGGATCCCTGCCGAGCGCCTCGGACGGCCACCCCTCGCCGACCGCGTCCGCCAAGTCCCGCTACTGATCCGCCGACCCCGGTCGCGAAGGCGATCGAGATCGGAGATGGTGGCCGCCGGGGAGCGACGTCAACTGCCTCGCCCATCGATCAGCGAGCAATTCCCGGCCTGGCGCTGAACTGCCCGGCGCCGCGTCACCCCGCGAATTGTCGCCGCATCGGCGGCCCGGATCAGTCCTTGGGAAAGCCACCCTCCTGCGCGGCGTGGAACCGGTCTCGCGCATGTGCTTCGGCCTGGTCAGCGTCCAGCACGGTCTGATCTGCCCGTGCCTGATCGTCCTCGGTGGTGTTCGCGGCCTGCTGCGCGGCCGCGGCGGCCTGGCTGGCGGCGTTCTTGGCGCGCTCCGCGGCCTCCTTGGCCCGGGCGGCTGCCTCCGTTGCCTCGAGGGCGGCAGCTTCCGCCACGACGGCCGCTTCCTCGGCCATCGCGGCGGCCGTAACTGCCCGTGCCGCGACGGACGCCGCGTCGTGAGCAGCTGCCGAATCGCGCTCCGCCGAACGCCAATCCGCGAGCAGCTCCGACGCGGAGCTGTGCTCCGAGTCCCGTCCCTTCGTCATCTCGACGATCTCCGCTCCGGGCAGCTCCATCCGCCCTCATCTGTAAGCGACCCGCGATGGAGACACGGGCACAGAGCATGGCCATCGACCAGTGTGTCGTCTGTACTCAATCGGACACAGCGTAAACCAGATTCAGATGAGTGCGGTCAGCAAGATGGACACACGCGACGTCGACCCGCGCGAGAACCGACTGCTGCGCGGACTGCCGGACATCGTGCTTGATCGCATCCGCCGGAACCTCGAGCCCGTCCATCTACCCCGTCCGACCGAACTCGAAGCAGCGAACGAAGACGTCCGCTTCGTCTATTTCCCGACCAGCGGCGTCGCGTCGATCGTTGCGATCGACGAGAGCGGCGAATCGGTGGATACGGCCATGATCGGCAGAGAGGGAATGACCGGCCTGTCGGTCTTTCTGGGCACCGGCCAGTCTCCGGTACGGACGATCGTGCAGGTGCCGATGACCGGCGTTCGAATGGAAGCCCGTGTCCTCCGCAGCGAGCTTGCCCGCGGTGGCCGGCTCGTGACCCTCCTTCAGCGTCACACCCAGGTCGTGATGATCACGATGGCCCAATTGATCCTGTGCAATCGGATCCACCGGCTGGATCAACGGGCGGCGCGCTGGCTCCTCCAGGTCAACGATCGGGTCGACGGGGCGCCGTTCATGGTGACCCAGGAGTTCCTGGCCCAGATGATCGGCGTCCAGCGTCCGGCCCTGTCCCTCGCCATGCGGCAGTTCAAGGACGCGGGGCTCGTGCGCTACGCGCGCGGCCAGATCACCATCGACGATCGCGATCGGCTGCTCGAGAGATCGTGCGGCTGCAGCAAGATCATCGCGGCCGAGACGCGCCGCCTAGACGCCCTCGAACGTGCCGCCATGGACACCAGCTAATTGCGCGGTGAGGGGACCGGGCTGATGTCCCGAGACTGCACTCTGCGCCGGATTCCGGCCGGCGAGTCACATCGCCGGCAGTCCACCCCCGGCCAGGACGACGGTTCCGCGCAGTTCGACACCGGACTGGATCCGCTGCCCGAACCCGAGATAGGCGGACCAGATCGGGTGGTTGCTCTCGACCGTCCGAACACCGCCGTACCAGTCGAGCACGTGGAGCAGGGGCTTGCCGTCGGACAGCTCGGCCCGGACGTGCTGGGCGCCCGTCGAGACGACGCTGAGCGATGACTGGCCGTCGGTCGCGCCTGCCACGAGGATCCGGCGCTTGACGCTCCGGTAGTCGTTGCTCCCGGCCGCGGTCGCATCCTCCTCCCAGGTCGGGGCGGGGTTCAGGACGCCGTTCGAGCCCGGCGCACCGGCGGCCAGACCGACCGTTCGTCCGATGTGGTCGGCGGGATACGAGGTCCACTCCCCGATCCGGCGCCACCAGAGATCGGTCAGGTCGCCTGCGGGACGCAACGTCAGGCCGATTTCCCTGGCGTTGAACGGGCGGGCGCCGGTGTACGTGCACTCGTAGTCGATGACGACCGTTCGGCCGTCGACCCGCGCCGACATCGAGCCGAACCAGTCGGCGCTCGCCAGCGGCACCCGGGCCGCGTTCGGTCCGAGGCTCGCGACGCGGTCCCGATCCACGCGCGGTCCGTCCACCGGGATGTGGGGCATGTCGACATCGAGGACGTGGAACTCCGGCCAGTCCAGCAGCCATCGGCGGCCGTCGCTCGAGACGTCGAGGGCGCCGGCGGCGGACACGACCAGCCGGAGCTGGTCGGCCCGTTCCAGGACGGACTCCTGGGGAGTCGAGCTCGCCCCAGGCCACGACCAGCGCCGGTCGTCGACGAGCCAGCCCTCGGGATGCCACAGCTCGACCCGGACCTCGGCCGCGCCGGGCGCCGCGAGCACGGTCAGCTGGGCCGACTCGCCGGGCTGGGCGGATACCGTCGTCGCCGGCTCGAGCTGGCCACCGGACACCCGGATCTCGAGATCGTCGAGCGAGCGATGCGCGAACCGGTTCATCACTGTCAGCTCGAGCCGGTCACCGGACTCGCTGAACCGGGGCGTCGACACGCCGATCGGCGAGTACATCCCGTGGACGTGCCAGTACTCGGGGCGTGGCCGGTTCCAGGCGTCGAAGATGCCCCAGTCGCCGTCCCCCCGTCGGAACACGCCGGCCTCGGCCGGATAGTGATCGCGCGTTCGAACGTAGTCGGTCGCCGGCAGGTGGGCCCACGGACCCTCACCGATCGTGAGGTCGAGCGGGATCACGAAGACCTCGCCGAAGCCGCCCCAGATGAGCCCGCCGAGGACGCCCCGGTCCTGGAGCGCCACCTCCATGAACGGCTGGTAGCCCGCTCCCCAGTAGTCCCGGATGCCGGGGTCGATCACCAGCCCGTACGCCTCCCCGGGCCCGCGCAGGCATGGAGCGAACAGGGGCGCGTACTCGTCGAGGATCACCGGCTGGTCGTAGGAGTTGAGCCAGTGGAGGTCCTCCTGCCAGGTGCGATCCCAGCCGGGGTAGTGATAGCTCCGGATGTCCGGCCGCTCAGGCGGCGGCTTTCGTACAAGCTCGTTCTCGTCGCCGAGCTCGTTGAGGTCGAACGAGAAGATCGTCGGGCGGCTCGGGTCCATCGCTCGGACCATCGCCAGCTGGGCGTCGAAGCCACTGCCCCAGCGACTCTCGTTGCCGAGGTCCCACACGATGATCGAGCAGTGACCCTTGTCGCGCTGGACCGTCTCCGCGGTCACCTCGAGCAGATACGGAACCAATTGGGCGGCCTCGTTCGTGCGCGTCCAGTGGTGGTCGTCGAACCCGCCCGAGAAGCAGATCGGCGGCTGTTCGAGGACATACATGCCGACCTCGTCACAGATGTCGAGCAGGCGGGGGCTCGGCGGGTAGTGCGACGTCCGGATGACGTTGACGTTGGCGTGGCGCAGGTTCAGCACGTCCTCGCGCATGTCGTCGGCGGACAGCGCCCGGCCCTTGAGGATCCGCGAATCGTGACGGTTGACTCCGAGGACGCGGATCGCCGAGCCGTTGACGAGGAGCTGCCTGCCGCGGACCTCGACCCGGCGAAACCCGATCCGCCGGCGATAGACCGACGGGGCGCCGCCGACGACGCTCACGACGACCTCCAGATCGTGCAGGCGCGGCATCTCGGCCGACCATGGCCGAGCCCCGGACACTTCGGCGGCGAAAGCCAGGCGATCGCTCGCGGCGGCGTCGACCGTTTCCTGCCGGCTCGAGCGATGGACGATCTGCCCGTCGTCGTCGGTCACGCTGACGCTCACGGAGTAGTCGTGAGCGACCGGGTCGAGATTGATCACGTCGGCCCCGAGGCTGATCGACCCCGTGCCTCGCCCCGCGTCCCAGTCGGTGACGATGTCGAGCTGGCCGAGGTGAACCCTCGTGGTGCGGAACAGGAACGTCTCGCGCCAGATGCCCAGCAGTGACATGTGCGCATACCAGCTCATGTCGTCGAGCACGGCGTAGGGTGTGAACTCGGTCAGGGTGATGGCGAGAGTGTTGCCGGCCGGCGCGAGCAAGCCCGTGACGTCGACGTCGAACGAGGTCGCACCGCCGCCGTGGACGCCCGCGAGGATGCCGTTGATGTACACCTCGGCACGTCCGTACGCGCCGTCACAGCGCAGGAAGACGGCGTCGGATCGCCACGAATCCGGAAGATCGAACGGGCGCTCCAGCGTGGCGACCCCAGCGCGCGGCACGAGACCATCGAAGATGACATGGCCGGGGACGCGGGCCCGGACCTCGCCGGCCGCGCCGGTGGGCGAACTCGCGCGCTCGTCCCCCGCAGCGTCGAACGGTCCGGCGCGGAATGACCAGTCGCCGGCGAGATCGAGGCGATCGGATTCCGGTGGCAGCTCGCGCAGTCCGAGGGCGAGGTGACGGGTGCTGATGGTCTGCCGGACCGCCTGCCCGTCGATCCGGGCACTGACCTCGAGCTCGGCATCCTGGCCGGGCGCGAGCATCTCCTGCAACGGTCCGCGGAAGATCCCCGCGGCATCGGTCATGAGGTCGATCGTGCCGCCCGGACAGGTCACCCTGATCTCGGCGCCGGGCAGGCCGGCGGAGTCCGGCCCGGCGACGCTGCCGATGAGCCCGCCCGACGAATCGCCGACAACGGTCAGGATCGGGCGGGGCGGCACGGACGAGTAGAGCCGGAGCTCGGACATGACGGCGTCGGGCCCGACGATCCGGTTGACGCTGATCGCCAGGCTGCCGTCCGCATAGGTCGCGTGCGGGACGGTGACCCGAACGGTCGTCGTCGTGCCACGCGTGAGCTCGATCGCCGGGTGGAGCTCGATGCCGCCCGACGTCATCGACTGGCGACGCTCGACTCCCCGCTCGCACAGATATACGGCTTCGATCGCGTATGCGCCGCCCGGATCGAGCTCGTCGAAGACCGCCTCGAGCACCGACGGGGCCCACCCGATGAACCGGAGGCTGTCGCTCGCGAGCGTGTCGACATCGACGTCCGCCGTCTCGACCCGACGTTTGGTCGTCGTCCGCATCTGGGGCGCCTGGAGCTCGAGGCCGCACTGGTTCAGAGCGACGAGAGCGAGCTGCGGTTCCTCGGGCACCTGCGATCCCTTTCCTCGACGCCGACGAACGACCCCGACCGGGCGACAATCCGGCATGGCGCTCTATTCGTACTATGATACGGGTAATCGTCCGAGCCCGGGTGTCCTCCTCCACCGGGGCTCATCCGTGCCCGGGTCGCCGGGTCAGCCAGTGCCGGTCGGTGGCGGCAAGGATGCGGTCGATCGCCTCGCGCTGTGGAGCATCGCACGGCGGAATCGGCCGGCTGGGCTCGCCGACGCCCCAGCCCAACTCCCGGAGGACGTACTTGAGTCCCGCCAGCCACTCACCGTGGGCGAAGACAGCCGAGAGGTTGCCGATCTCGGCCTGGAGGGCGAGGGAGTCGGCTCGCGGTCGCTCATTGCGGATCGATGCCCCGAGCCGCTGGAGCAGGAGAGGAGCGAAGTTGGCCATCCCGGAGATCAGCCCGTCGGCGCCCGACCAGAACGAGATGGCGGCCAGCTGCTCACGGCCCTGCAGCACGCTGAAATCGTCCGCGCGCAGGGCGAGAAACTCCTCGAAGGCGAACCAGTCGCCCGCCGAATCCTTGATCCCGACGATGCGCGGATGCGCGGCCAGGGCCCGGACGACCGCGGGAACCAGCGGCTGGTGGGTGTTCTGCGGGATGTTGTAGAGGACGACCGGGACGGCGACCCGCTCGGCGATCGTCGTGAAGTAGTCGATGAGATGGGGATCGGACCCGACCCGGTAGTAGAACGGCGCGGTCACGACGAGATAGTCGACCCCGGCGAGGGCCAGCCGGTCGGCGCGCTCGAGGGTCCGGTCCAGGCCGGTGTCGCCGACGCCGACGTAGACGGGGATGCGCCCGCCAACCTCGTCCACCGCCACCTCGACGACACGTTCGGCAACGTCATCGCGCAGCCACGTGAGCTCGCCCGAGGACCCGAGCACGAACAGGCCGTCGAGGCGGGGAACAAGGGCGTCGATGAGCGCCCGAAGGACGCCCTCGTCCAGCCGTCCGGCCGGGGTCAACGGCGTCACGAGCGGACAGACGATCCCACCTGGCCTGTGGACGGCTGCCGTCGTCATGACAGGTTCGGGACCAGGATCCGTTTCGCGAACGAAGCGTCGACACTCAGCAGCCGCGGACCGGCCTCGAGACCGGCGATCTCGACCGGGCGGCGCGTGCGGGCAAGGTCGCCGGCGTTGATCGACCGCGCTGCTGCCTCGAAATCGGCGAAGCAATGGCTGGCCGATCCCTGGAGGGTGATCTCGCGGACGACGAGATCCAAAAGATGGATCGGGGTCGGTCGGGGATGGCCGCCCAGGACGACGATCCCTCCGCCCCGCCGAACCGCGCCGAACGACGTGTCGACGGCATCCGTCGCTCCGGCCGTCTCGAACACGACGTCGGCGCCGATATCGCGGGCGTGATCGGGTGGCAACGCGCCGGTCGCGCCGGCCTCGAGGGCGGCGTTGCGGGCACGTTCGGCACGGCTGACCGCGACGATCTCGGCGGCGCCGGCCAGGCTCGCGGCCTCGACGACGCACAGACCGAGCGACCCGATCCCGACGACGGCCACCCGAGCGCCGGCGATGTCGACCTGGTGGAGGCCGTGGAGCGCGACCGCGAACGGCTCGACCAGGACCGCCCGCTCGAGCTCGACATCGCCGCCGAGAGGCACACATCGAGTCCCGTCCACGACGAGATAGTCGGCCATGCCGCCGTCCGCGCTCATCCCGAGGGCGACCATCAGAGAGCAACGGTTCGCGTGGCCGGCGAGGCAGTCCGCGCATCGCCCGCAGGGCTGCGACGGCCACGGGGCAACTCGAGCGCCGACGGCCACGCCCGAGCCGGGCCCGGCTTGCGTGACCATACCGACCATCTCGTGGCCGAGCGTGATCGGGGCCGAGCGGCCGTTCGCGGGGTGGGCCGTGACCGGTACGGTGATCGGCCCGTTCCGGACCTCGTCAACATCGGTCCCGCAGATCCCGACCGCCTCGATCCTGATCAGGACCTCGGTGTCCGCAGGATCGGGCACGGGCACCTCGTCGAGCCGGACATCGTTGCGGGCGTGCCACCGGATGGCCCTCACGACGGGCGCCAGCCGATCTCGGCGTGGAGGGCCATCGCGTCCTCGATCAGCTCGGCCGCGATCCGCTCGTGATGGACGTCGAACGGGATCTGCGGCTGGCGGAGGATCGCCCGGGCGAAGATCCCCTGGCGGACGGCGAACAGCTTGAGGAACTGGTTCGAGATGTCGATGTGCTGGTTCTGCCAGCCAAGGATCGGCAGGAGGCGGTCGAACAGCGCGCGGGCCGCGACGCGATCGCCGCCGCGGTAGCGTCGGACGATCTCCACGAGGACCCAGTGCAGCCCACCCGGCGTCACCGCGTGGACGCCCCGATCGAGGGCCTCGATCAGATAGGGCACGGCCCATCCGGCGGACACGTTGAGACGACCGTCGGTGGCGGCCAGGATCGCGCTGTACTTGGCGCCGGCCGGGGACGTCTCCACCTTGATGCAACGGAACGGCTCCAGCTCCTCGAACAGGCGGACGATCGTCGCGACCGGCAGCCCGGGCCCACCCCATTCGAGATCCTGGATCATCAGCATGCCGATCGGCGCCTCACAGACCGTCCGGAAGTAGCGCATGGTTGCCGGCTCGTCGCGGAGCAGCGACACGGGAGCCTGGACGAGGACGCCGACCGCCCCGTGCCGGATCGCGAACTCGGCCACCGACCTCGCCTCACGTGCATCATCGGAGCTTGCGCCGGCGATCACGGGCAGCAGCGCGCCGGCCTGGTCGAGGACGGCCCGGGTGGCCGTTCGCCGCTCCTCGGCCGAGAGGTGGTCGACCTCGCTGGCGACGACCGGATAGAGCAGGCCGTCGACTCCAGCCGCGATGCGATCCGCGACCGCGCGCGACAGGCCATCGAAATCGATCCGATCGGCGTCGTCGAACGGCGTCTGCGGGATCGCAACCACCCCGAGCAACGGGAACAGGTCCTTCATCGGGCCGGATCTCCACGTGCCAACCGAACCGTCGCGGCATATTATACGATGAATGAATGCCGGGACGGACGAACGGGCCGGCGCAACGGTGGCACGCCACAGGACAGGCGCGTGCCGGGGAGGCGTGAGTTGACGCAGGACGAGCCACGACCACTGCGAACGCAGGCCTGGTGGGAAGCGGCCGATCTCGATCTGCTCGGTCATCGATCGCAATTCCGGATGCAGGGGTTTGCCGAGGAAGGGTTCGTCGGCCGACCCATCATCGGGATCCTCAACAGCTGGAGTGAGGTCGCCGGCTGCAACGCGCATCTGCGCGATCTCGCCGAGCACGTGAAGCGCGGCGTCCTGCGGGCCGGCGGGTTCCCGGTCGAAGTCCCGGTGATCTCGCTCGGTGAGCCGATGATGAAGCCGACGGCGATGCTCTACCGGAACCTGATGGCCATGGCCGTCGAGGAGCTGATCGGGGCGAACCCGCTCGACGGCGTCGTCCTCCTGGCCAGCTGCGACAAGACGATCCCCGCTGCGCTGATGGGCGCGGCAAGCGTCGACCTCCCTGCCTTGATGGTCACCGGCGGCCCGATGCTCAACGGACGATTCCGGAACGAGGACGTGGGGGCGTGCACGGATTGCTGGAGGCTCCACGACGACCTCCGCGGCGGTCGGATCAGCGCGGCCGACTGGGAGGAGCTCGAAGCCGGCATGTGTCGCAGTGTCGGGCACTGCTCGCCGATGGGAACCGCGTCGACGATGGCCTGCCTGACCGAGGCCCTGGGCATGGCGCCGAGCGGCAGTGCCGCCATCCCGGCGGTGGATTCGCGGCGGCGCCATGTCGCCGAGCGAGCCGGAGCCCAGATCATCGACCTCGTTCGGGCCGGCACCCGACCGTCGGACATCATGACCGGCAAGGCGCTCGAGAATGCGATCCGCGCCCTCCACGCGATCGGTGGCTCGACCAACGCCGTGATCCATCTCGTGGCCATCGCCGGACGGCTCGGCCTCGACCTGCCGCTCGACCTGTTCGACGAGCTCGCCGCTTCGACCCCGCTGCTGCTCAACATCAAGCCGTCAGGCTCCTACCTGATGGAGGACTTCTACTACGCCGGCGGCCTGCCCGCCGTGCTCGGCCAGATTGCCGACCTGCTCCATCTCGACGCACTGACGGTCACCGGCCAGACGCTGGGCGAGGCACTTCGGCCGGCGGCGATCGTCAACGACGACGTGATCCGGCCACGCAGCCGGCCTCTCGCCTCGGGCGGCAGCCTCGCGATCCTGCGCGGCAACCTCTGTCCGGACGGCGCGGTCCTCAAGGCATCGGCGGCCAGCCCGGCGCTGCTCCAGCACGAAGGTCGTGCGGTCGTGTTCCAGAACGCCGAGGAGATGCACCGCACGATCGACGACCCGGCGTTGGACATCGGTCAGGATGACGTCCTGGTCCTCCAGAACGGCGGACCGGTCGGTGGGCCGGGCATGCCCGAGTTTGGTCATCTGCCGATCCCCGCCCACCTGCTCCGCGAGGGAGTGACCGACATGGTCCGGATCAGCGATGCCCGGATGAGCGGCACGGGTTTCGGGACCGTCGTCCTGCACATCTCACCCGAATCGGCGGTGGGCGGGCCGCTGGCGCTCGTCCGGACGGGCGACCGGATCCGCCTCGACACGGCCGGGCGGCGGCTCGACGTCCTCCTGAGCAATGCCGAGCTCGCGGAACGAAGACGAGCCTGGACGCCGAGCGAGCCGCGCCACACGCGCGGCTACCGTGGCCTCTACCTCCGGACGGTCCTCCAGGCCAACGACGGCTGCGACCTCGACTTCCTCGTCGGCTCGTCGGCGCCGGTCCGGCCGGGGGTCACCCACGGCTGAGACCGGCGGCACGTCCTGGGCCCCGCCCAGGCTCGGCCCGGCCTAACGGACGACGACGTCCCGGACCGAGAGGATCGCGCCCGCGTCGTGACGCCGGACATCGAACACGAGGACCGCCTCCACGCGCTCGACGCCGGCGACCCGACCGTGCTCGTGCACGTTCATGAACGCCCGGGGCGGATCGTCGAGGGACCGGACCACGATCCCGACGACGCCATCGGCGAGCGTCATGTCCGAGGGCCAGCTCGGCGCGACGAAGCCGAAGTCGGCGATCGTGAGGAGACCGTTGGGAAGCCTTGCCTCGCCGACCGCCACCTCGTAATGGCCGTCATGGTCGATCGGGATGTCGAAGCGGGCAACATGGAGCGGCACGGCGGCGGAGAGGGCGGCTGCGTCGGCGGGCGGCACCGGTGTCTGGCAGCCCTTCGGAGGCGTGCCGGTGCAGGCGGTGTCGAAGTAGCCGCCCATCGTCACGGACATCGCCTGGAGTTGCGGTGCGTCCTGGCACTGAAGGGCCGGGATCCCGCCGCAGTCCATCGAGACCTCGTGGACGCTCCCATCGTGCAGGGTGACGAGCGTGTCGACCGGCGGTCCGCCGCTCCTCGTCTGGAGGATCGTGTTCCCGTCGCGGACCTCGGGAGTCGGCGGCGGGAGGACCGTCATCCCGGCGATCTCGTCGCGCCGGGTTTGGAGCTTGAACGCGGCGTAGTCGACCATGTTCGAGCAGCGGACCGCCGAGAACGCCGCCGCGCAGGCCGTCGAACCCGAGTGCTCCGGGATGACCGGCGAGCAGGCGGCGGCGGTCATCAGGAGGACGGCTAAAGAGACAACATTGCGAACGGTGCTCACGGGAGCAGTGTCGCGCCGACGACCGGCATGCGGCAGCCCGGGACAACCCGCAACGAGGACCCGGTGATCCCATTCGAGATGATGCGGAGGGCGCGCCTATTCGGCCGGTTCGAACCCCGAGATCCGCTCGTCGAGCGACTGGTCGACGAGCCATTCCATGCCGCGCGCAGCCCGATCGCCGTCATGGGCCATCACGGCGTCGAGGACCTCTCGGTGATGGGTCAGTCCGGATTCGGCGTATTCCGGCCAGGCACGGACGGTCCGGGTCGCGGCTCGGAGACCGGCCTGGAAGGCGGGTCCGAAGGCCGCTACGAGCTGGACCAGGTGGTCGTTGTGGGTCGCGGCAACGAGGATCTCGTGGTAGCGCACGTCGGCCGCGAGATAGCCGGCTCCGTCGCCGGCCGTGGCCATCGCCTCGAGCGCTTCCTCGATCAGTGCGAGCTCGGCGGCCGACGCCCGCTCGGCGGCGAGCCGTGCTGCGGCGGGTTCGATGATCCGGCGGACCTCGAAGACGCTGCGCAGGAAGTCGGGATCGGGGCCCGCCTCGGTCATCCAGGCCAGGACGTCGGGGTCGAGCAGGCGCCAACTCGCGCGGCCCAGGACCACCGTCCCGCGCTTGGATCGCGATTCGACGAGGCCCTTGGTCGCCAGCACCTTCGTCGCCTCGCGGACGACCGTTCGGCTGACCCCGAGCTGGCGGCTCAGCTCTCCCTGCTCGGGAAGGATCTCGCCGAGGGCGAGCTCGCCGCGAACGATGCGTCGGCCGATCGCATGGACGACGCCCGCGTGGATCCCGGTCGGTCCGCCGATGCCGGGAGCGGCATGGTCAGCGCGGAGATCATACATGCTATTGTATGATACCGCCTCCGGCCCTGATCGCGTTCGCCTCGGGCTCGCCGCCAACGCCGTGGCCGTGCTGCCGATTGAACGAAGAACCCAGGCCACGATGTCCCCGCGATGGGGCAGCCGACTCCAGGGAGATCAGCCGACGCAGGTTCCGGTGCCCGAGTCGGTGAACGTGTAACCGGGGGCCGGGAGGAACTGCCACGCGTAGGAGCCGGCACCGAGGGTGAGCTTCAGGATGCCGAACGGCTTGTCGTTCTGCACCTGCTCGCCGGCAAGCATCGGCGCACTGATCGCGTAGTGGTTCTTGCCGCCAGTCCCGACGACGAACTCCCGAACCCCGGTTGGGCTGAGATTGCCGCTTGCGTCCATCTGGCCGTAACGCTCGTAGTCGTGGTTGTGGCCCGACAGAACGATGTCCGCGTGAGCGGCCACGAGATCATTCCAGAGCGTTGTCATCTGCGTGGCGTTGCCATGCTCACCGTTCGACCAGCGGGGCTCGTGCCAGTAGGCAAGAACGCAGGTATTGGGGTGGGCGGCGAGATCGGCCGTCAGCCATGTCTCCTCGGCGGATCCCGCGGTGCAGGACCCGATGTGGGAGCACTCGGAGTTGAGGCTGATCAGGTGCCACGACCCGACGTCGTAGCTGTAGTAGCTGGCCGGGGCTCGCGCACCGAAATACCCGAAGTAGCCTGCCGCGCCTGATGTCCCGTACTCATGGTTGCCGATGGCCGGGCGGGTCTTCGCGAGGAACTGCCCCCAGCTCGGCCCGTAGACCTGCTGGAAGGCGGACAGGGCACCAGCCTCGTACTGATTGTCGCCAAGCGTCAGGGCAACGGCCGGGTCGACCGCGATGATCTGAGCCGCGGTGGCGTTCTGGTCGCACGCGGCCGGAGAGCCGCTGTTGGAGATTGGATCACAGGCGATGTCGCCGGCCGCGGTCACGATGACTGCGCCGGTCGGCGTCGGCGTCGGGACGGGCGTCCGCGTCGGCGTCGGGGCGGGCACGCACTTCGGGTTGGTCGGATGGCTCTGGCAGAAAGCCGGCGGGGAAGCGTGAACGAACGCCGTGCCGGCGAGAAGGGCCACCAGGAAGAGCAGGCCAGCAAGTGCAGCAATCGGGCGACGCATCATCGACAGCAATAGCGGTCAGGCGTCGGAGCTGGGGACCGGATGGCCCTTCGGTTGCGGCAGCCGAGAGAGGCCCATCGAGAGAGTCTGCCAGATCGTGCCTTGCAAGAGCATGACACACGCCGTCGCCGCGCATCGCCGAGACGACGCGAGCCCGGGTCCACCCCACCGGCCGGACTCGCGCTTGGCGGCTTGGCCGTCCGTGCCGGGCTTGACGGCGATGGTTCACTTTTGGTTCAATTGCCACGTGAAGGGGTTGTGCGCTGTGGCGATCCCGCAGGACCCGACGGCTGAAGCCGCCGCGGTTCCCTGGTGACGCCAGCGGACCTGCGCGACGCCTGGAACCCACTCGTCGCACTCGACGATCCGTACCCGGTCTACCGCCGTCTCCGCGACGAGGCGCCGCTCCACCACGACGATCGGCTCGACCTGTGGGCCCTCTCCCGGTTCGAGGACGTCCAGGCAGCCGCGAAGGATTGGGAGACCTTTTCGACCAGCGTCGGTGGGTTCGGCAACGACATCGACGATACCTACCAGCTGTTCCTGCCGGCCGGCGACCTGGCCGGGGTCGACCCGCCGATCCACACCCGCCTGCGCGGTGCGTTGCGGCTCGCGTTCAGCCCGTCAGGGCTGCGCAGCCGGTTCGAGCCGATCGTTCGCCGGAAGGCCATCGAACTGATCGACGGATTCGTCGGGACCGGTCACGCCGACTTCGCCCGTGACCTCGCGAGACCCCTCCCGGGCACGACGATGTTCTCGTGGTTCGGCTTCCCGGAGGCGGATCATCCCCAGCTGCTGGCCTGGTTCGGCGAGATGCTCGAGCGTGAGCCCGGCGAGCGCGCCCTGCCGAACCGCGCCATCGCGGGCCGTGACCGGATGCGGGCGTACATGCAGGTCGCCGCCGAGGAACGACGGATTGCCCCACGCGACGACCTGATGTCGTTTCTCGTCGAGGCGAACGAAGCGGGCCAGATCAGCGCCGACGAGCTGCTCGGCAGCTCGATGCTCCTCTTCGTCGCGGGCATCACGACGACCTCCGGGCTCATCTCGAACTCCCTGCTCCTCCTCGACCGGTTCCGTGACCAGCGCGCCCTGATGCGCGACGACCCGTCGGCCATCCCGCCGGCGATCGAGGAGCTGCTCCGCTTCGACGCCCCGATCCAGGCCCTCGCCAGGACCGCGACCCGCGACGTTCCGGTCCACGATGGGGTGATCCCCGAAGGCGCCCGCGTCGCGCTGCTCTGGGCGTCGGCCAATCGCGACGAGCGGCGTTGGGTCGATCCCGACCGGCTGGACATCGCCCGCGAGCCGCAGCGCCACGTTTCCTTCGGCGATGGGATCCACCACTGCCTCGGAGCGCCGCTGGCCCGGCTCGAGGCGAGGATCGTCTTCGAGGAGCTCTTCCGGCGGATCCCCGAGTACGCGGTGTGCGGTCCGATCGTCCGGATCAAGACGCCGACGGACCGGGCGCTCGAGTCGCTGCCGGTCGAATTCTGACGGCAGGCGATCGGTCGTGTTTATCCGGCGGTCGCGTACACCGGGTTCGTGAGCGCGAGCACGTCGCCATTGGCCGCGGACCCCGCGCGCACCTCGAGCCGCCACCAGCTCGTGGCGGCCAGTCGCTCCCGGACGAGCCGCGTGCCTGGTGCTGAACACTCCCCGACGGCGACCCGCGAACCCGACGTGACGTACCACAGGGTGGCGGGAGCCTGCAGCCGCTCGATGTCCACGGTGAGATCGAACGTCCCGTCCGTCCGGAGGTGTTCACCCGGCAGGACGACCTCCACGCCGTCAAACCCGCGAGCCCGGAACGACACGGTGGGCCCCGACGACAGGACCACTCGTCCGCGACGAATGCCATCGAGAATGGCGCCCTCGCTGCGGTCGTCGGCGTAGACGTAGTTCAGGGGGAGGGCGATGTATTCGTCCTCCTCGGCCGAGTGACTGTCGGTCCCGGACACTGCGGTCGGCCGGAAGCCCGCATCCAGCAGGTCCGTCCAGAACGCGAGCGCCCCGTTGTTGTCCGACTCCGGAATCGTCCACCGCCCGTTCCAGACCTCGATCGCATCGATCGTCGCAAAGTCGACCAGGGCGAAATCCCAGTGACAGCCGCCGCACCACGGGTCGCCGAAGCCACTTGGGTGATTGATCGAGATCAGGGCGCCCTGGTCGTGGGCCTGCTCGACGATGCGTGCGGCACCGCTGCCCCGGGCCGCGTCGCGCCAGTCGATCAACTCCCCGGCTCCGAACGCATTGAGGTGGCCGTGGAACGTCGTGACCTCGATGCCGCGGATCGGCGTGATGACCTCCGGCCACGTGTCGATCTCGCGGAAGTGGCTGACCGTGTTGTGGTCGGTGATGGCCAGGAAGTCCTGGCCCCGGTCCACGGCGCCCCGCACCCGATCCTGGACCGTGATCTGACCGTCGCTGTGCACGGTGTGCGAATGGAGGTCTCCCCGATACCAGCCTGGCCCGCCGACCGATCGTCGTGGCTCGGCGGCGGTCGGAGCTGCGAATCCTCGTTCGATCCGTTCCACCTCCTGCGCGCCGCCAATCCTCGCGCTCGCCTCGAGGTGGTAGGTGAGCACGCCGGTCTCGACGCCGTCGTTCAGAATCTCACCGGCGCTGAGCACGAGGGTCCACGGACCGGATGGAAACGGACCAACGAGGAACCCGGGCGGGGCATCGGTCTCGCCGATCGTGATGGATTGATCCGGGCTCGAGCGCATCGCGGATCCACGAAACCCGGCTGGTCCGAACAGCGACACGCAGACCCCGTTCCCGAGGTGTTCGTCCCCGAGGTCGACGGGCCCCCAGCGGAAGCGGAGCCGGAGTTCGGTGGTTTGTTCCGGAACCTGGATCTCGAACTGATGATGCTGATGACGATCCCGGTGCGTCCACTCGCCGCTCTGGTCGAGCAGAGGAACGACCACGTCATGCATTCAGGCGGCGCCGAAGCGTTCCACGAGCGCCGGCTGGCCCGCCAGGTAGCCGTCGAGGATCCGCTCCGCGACGTTCACCGACGGGACCAGGGGATGGAGCGCGAGGGCCTTGATCGCCAACGCGCGCGACCCGGACAGGGCCGCCTCGATGGCGGTGCGCTCCGCGGCCCGGACCGACAGGATCAGCCCCTGCGCCTCCATCGGGACGCTGCCGATCGCGACCGGCACGATCCCGCCACGACCGATGACACACGGGACCTCGACGATGGCTTCCTCGTCGAGGAAGGGCAGGCTCGACCGGTTTGGCACGTCGAGGATCATGACCCGATGGCCGTCACCATGAAGGGCGTCAACGAGATCCAGCGCCAGCCGCCCGTAGTCGCCGGCTCCGCGCGCCGCGACGATGTCGGCCATGTCGTCCTCTCGGCCGGTCCACGCCTCCTCCATGTACGAAGCCTCGCGAGCGGCGTGCGTGCGCTTCCAATCGCCGAGGGCCTCGGACGGCGTGCCGTGTCCGGCGAAGAACGCCGCCTGCTGCTTGGCGAGAAACGCCGAGCGGACGTTTCCCGCCTGCATCGCCGCGAGCGCCTCGGCATTGAAGTCGTAGTAGTAGAGGTATTCGTTCGGGATCATCCCGACGGACCGAAGCCAGTCGGCGCCGAACAGGCGGCCCTCTTCGAAGGTCTCGAGACGAGCGGGGTCGGCGATCAGCCCGGGGAGGACGTCGCGGCCACCGTCGAGGACGCCACGGAGCCAGCCGAGGTGGTTGATCCCGAAGTAGTCGAACCAGAGGTCCTCGGGGTTGCGGCCGAGTGCGCCGGCGACCCGCTTGCACAGGTCGAGGGGTGCGTCGCAGATCCCGATGACCCGGTCGCCGAGGATCCGGCGGGCCGCCTCCGTCACGAGTCCCACCGGGTTGGTGAAGTTCACGAAAGTGGCGGCCGGCGCCCGGCGCGCCACGACCTCCGCGATCGAGGTGATGATCGGGACCGTGCGCAGCGCGAAGGTGATGCCTCCAGGCCCGGTCGTCTCCTGGCCGATCACGCCCTGGGCGAGGGCCGCGGTTTCATCGAGGATGCGACCGGCCATGCCGCCTGCGCGGACGGCGCAGTAGACGACGTCGGCACCGTCGAGGGCGGCTTCGAGACTCGTCGTCATCGTGACCGGGACCGTCACCCCGAGCTCTTCGGAGATGCCGTCCAGGACACAGCCGATCCGATCGAGGCGCGCCTGATCGATGTCGTAGAAGGCGACATCGTCGTAGCGGGTCGCGACCTCGCCGGCGGCGAGGGCTCGATAGATCACGGGGGTCCGGAATCCTCCGGCCCCGATCAAGGTCAGCTTCATTGCGCAGATTGAACCAAATATGAACCATTACGGTCAAGTCCGACATCGGACGATTCAGACGGCGACGCGTCCGCCGATCCTGGAGACGCTTCGTCGGGCCGGGTCTCAGGCGCCTTCAGAGCGCGACGCGCGCCGATCCGACCCCGGCGCTCAGCGTCGTCGCGAATGCGTACCGGTCGCCCCGGTTCAGCAGCCGAGCCGTCTCGAACGGTTCCTCGTACTGATCGAACGTCATCTCGTCGAGCTCGAGCAGCGGGTCTCCCTCGCCGATGGTCAACAGGGTCGCGACGCGCTCGGTTGCCGGCAATGCCCGGACCACGACCTCGGCGCGACTGGCGATGAGACCGGCTCGCTCGCGGATGGTGCCGAACAGCGATCGACTCGCGAAATCCACGCCCGACACGGTCGGGATCAGACGCGGGTGCAGGACCGACAGGTCGAGGGAGAGCGGGACACCCTCGATGAACCGGACCCGTTCGAGCTCGAACACCTTCGACGACGCCTCGATCCGGAGGTCCGACGCCTCGGTCGCGGTCGCTGTCCTCACCCGAGCGGCAAGGACGTTCGATGTCACCACGTATCCGTGGCGAGCGGCCCATTCCGTGAGGCTGGGTGGCCCTTCGATCCGTTCGGTCACGCCGCGTCCCACGACCACCCAGCCGCCCCGACCCCGAGCCTGGATGAGACCCTTCGAGCCGAGCGTCGCCAGTGCGCGGCGCAAGGTGTTCCGTGCCACCCCGAGACGAGCGCCAAGCTCGCGTTCCGGCGCCAGGCGACTCCCCGGCAGGAGTCGACCAGTGAGGATGTCGGCCTCGATTCGCCGGAGCACCTGGACGGACGGCAGGTCGTCGCCGTGGACGTCCGTTCGGCCCGTACCGGCGGTCTCGTCCCTGTCTTGACGCTGGTTCATCGGTGGCCCACGCTCGCCCTCATGAAGCTCGCAGCGCCCCAAGGTGGAGGATCGTGCATCCCCGCCGGCTGCCGGACCGTCGCCACCGGCTCAATGGTCGCTCGGTCCGACGAACTCGCATTGTATGACGCGGGTCAGGCCCTTCTCGTCCGTCTCGACCGCTCCACGCCGGATGCCCACAGCCTCGTCGGGACCCTCGGGTGAATGTCGATGGCGCGGTCGTCGTCGACGTGGCGTGCGTCGGTGATGCGTTCCTCGACCTGATCTTCCGAGGCCTGCCGGCGTTGCCGGTCCCGGGCGAGGAGCAGCTCGCGACCAGCCTGGTCATCGTGCCCGGCGGCATGGCGAACGTGGCCTACGCCCTCGGGCGCCTGGGCCTCGCGGCCGTCGTCTGCGCACCGATCGGGCGTGATCCGGCTGGCCGCCTCCTCGGCGCGCTGATGACCGACGCGGGCATCGTCTGGCTCGGACGCGACGGCGACGCTACCCCGGTCTCGGTTGCCCTCCCCGTCGACGGTGACCGCGCGTTCGTCTCGATCAGCCCGCCGCCGACGGTCGACCTCGAGACCCTGGCCCGGATCACGGCGCGTGCCATCGTCGTGGACCTCCCGTCGGCAGCGCTCCTGCCGGCCCATCCGCGGGTCTACGCCGTCGTCGGTGATCCGGAGGTCCGGGCGATGGTCGGGCGGCTGCCGTCGTCCCTGGACGCCCTTCGCGCGCTCATCCTCAACGAACGGGAGGTCCGCGCACTCACCGGGCGTCCCGACGTCCACGAGGCGACGAGCCACCTCGCCGCCCTCGGGACGACCGTCGTCGTGACCCGCGGAGCGGGGGGCGTCATGGCGGTCGAGCCGGATGGGCGGACGGTTGAGGTCGTCGCACCGGCGGCCGATGTCGGCGATCCCACCGGCGCCGGTGACCTGTTCGCGGGCGCTTACGTGTGGGCGGACCTTGCCGGACGCTCGCTCGAGGAGCGGCTTCACCTCGCGACCAGGTACGCATCGCGATCGCTCGAGCGGGCGACCGATCGCCAGAAGGGCCTCGCCCTTGACGACTTCACGCAGTCGCTGACCCTCTGAGAACCCAGCGCCGCCGGTCGGCGCGCTTGCGGTCGTGCCGCGCGACCACGTTCTCGGCTTGGCCGATACATACTATGGTATGATGCCATCACGCTGAGCCGCAGGCCGCTGGACCGGTTCCGAACTTTTGTCGTTGACTCGGACGGTTCAGATTTGGTTCAATCCGCCCGCATCGAGTTGACCCGATCGGCGCCGTCGTCGATCTCTTGAGGTTCACACGCTGGTGGTTTCACGAGCGGAGCATCACCCTCGCGACCGAGTCGGCGACCGCGGGCGCAACAGGACGGACCGCGGCGGGACCCGGCCACGGCCCGGCGCATCGGGAGACAGGTCGGATCGTGCCTCGATCGGGACGTCCGGCTCATGACGGCCGTGGCAGGGCCTCCAGACCCTGGTGCTCCCGACACTGCCAGATCGTCCCGACCGGCTCGTCCCCGGTTGACCCGGCTCGAGCGGCGCAGCCTGCGGACGGGCCTCCTGTTCATCTCGCCGTGGCTCGTCGGGTTCTTCGCGTTCAACCTCTATCCGGCGATCGCGTCCCTCTACTACAGCTTCACGAACTTCAAGATCCTGCAAGAGCCGCGCTGGACCGGGCTCGACAACTACACCGCGCTGATCAACGACCCGCTCTTCTGGAAATCCCTCGGCAACACGCTCTACCTGACGGTCCTCGGCGTCCCACTGGCGGTCGTCGTGGCCCTCGGGATCGCCCTCCTCCTCAACCGCAAGGGGATCCGTGGGATCGGGATCTTCCGGACGATCTTCTACCTGCCGGTGGTGATCCCCGGCGTCGCCGCGGCGATCCTGTGGATCTTCCTGCTCAGCCCCATCAATGGCCTCGTCAACCAGTCGCTCCACGCGGTTGGCATCGCCGGGCCGGGCTGGTTCTACGACCCGGCCTGGGCCAAGAACGGGATCATCCTGATGACGATCTGGGCCGCCGGCGACGTCGTGATCATCTATCTCGGTGCCCTGCAGGGCGTGTCGCGCGCGCTCTACGAGGCCGCCGAGGTCGACGGCGCCGGGGCATGGGTGAAGCTCCGCCACGTGACGATCCCGATGATCAGTCCGGCGATCCTGTTCAACCTGATCACGGGGGCGATCGCGGCCTTCCAGGCCTTCACGCCGGCCTTCGTGATCAGCGCCGGGGTCGGGCGCGGCAACGACGGCTCCATCGGCGGCGTCCAGAACTCGCTCCTGTTCTACGGGCTCAATCTTTACAACAACGGGTTCCGCTACTTCCAGATGGGCTACGCGTCGGCGCTCGCCTGGATCCTCCTCGTCATCATCCTGATCGCCACGCTCGTGCTCCTGCGCGCCTCGCGGAACCGGGTCTACTACGAGAGCGCCCAATGAGCGCGAGCGCGGCGCCGCGGGCGCGGCCAGGTCGGTCGCAGCGCCGACTCTGGTCCTCCAGGCTGTCCCGCGTCGCCCCGATGGTCCTGCTCATCGTCCTTGCGGCGGTCTACCTGACCCCGTTCGTGTGGATGGTCAGCTCCTCGCTGAAGACGCTGCCGCAATCTCTGGCCTCTCCCCCAGTGCTCATCCCGAACCCGATCGTCATCAAGCCGTTCACGGACGCGCTGTCGAAGATGAACTACCCGCTGGCCTTCCGGAACACGCTGATCTACGCGGTGCCGGCCGTCATCGGCACGGTGGTCTCGTGCAGCCTGGTGGCGTACGGCTTCGCCCTGGTCCAGTGGCGGGGGCGGAACACCATGTTCCTGATCGTGCTCGCGACCATGATGCTGCCGAGCCAGGTGACCCTCATCCCGCTGTACGTCATCTACGCGAAGCTCGGCTGGATCAACACCTACCTGCCGCTGCTCGTCCCGACCTTCCTCGGCAGCCCCTTCTTCATCTTTCTGTTGCGGCAGTTCTTCATGGGCATGCCGAAGGAGCTCATCGACGCGGCCCGTCTGGATGGCGCCAGCGAGCTGCGAATCCTCGCCACGATCGTGGCGCCGCTCTCCGCGCCGGCCCTCATCACCGTCGGAATCCTGACGTTCATCGACAAGTGGAACGACTTCTACGGGCCGCTGATCTACCTCCAGAAGCCGGAGCTCCAGCCGTTGTCGCTGGCTGTCCAGGTCTTCCAGACGCAGCACGGCACGGATTGGCCCTTGCTGATGGCGGCCTCGGTCCTCGTCGCCGCCCCGCTCGTGGCCCTCTACTTCGTCGCCCAGCGCAAGTTCATCGAGGGAATCACCCTGACCGGGTTGAAGGGCTGAGAGGAGGCGGGCCCTGGTCATCGCGACACACCCATTCGGCAAGGCCAGTCATGAGATCTGGAGGAGATCATCGATGCGAAAGAGGTTCATGGGGTTGGCGATGGGGGGCATGCTGCTCGCTACCGCCTGCGGTTCGACCGCGTCACCGGCACCAGCGACACCCGGAGCGACGACCGGGGGCTCGCAGCCGCCTGCGCCGAGCGCGCCGGCCGCCGTCGTCACCCTCACGCTCCGCTATTGCTGGGGCGGCGAGGGCGAGGTCAAGGCGATGGAGAAGGTCATCCAGGCCTGGAACTCCGCCCATCCCGAGATCCAGGTCAGGGGCATCAGCGGCAACATCAAGACCGAGGAGGTCGCCGCGGCCGTGGCCGGCGGCGCGCCGCCAGACATGGTGATCATGTGCGACAACGGCGCGATCGCGGGCTTCGCCCACGACAAGGTGATCATGCCGCTCGACGACATCCTCACCAAGATCGGCGCCGACATGAAGGACATCATCCCGGCGTCGCTCAAGTGGACCCAGTACCAGGGCAAGCAGTACGGCCTGCCGTTCGGGCAGGACACATGGGCCCTCTACTACAACACCGACATGTTCACCGCGGCGGGCCTCGACCCGACCAAGCCGCCGACGACGCCGGACGAGCTGTGGGCCGACGCCGTCAAGCTCACCAAGACCAATGCCGACGGGTCGCTCGCCGTTGCGGGGTTCATCCCCGACGATCCGGACCGGAACCTCGAGTCCACCTCGAACCTCTTCAACTGCCAGTTCTACGATGAAGCGAACAAGAAGATCACGGTCAACAGCCCCGAGTGCGTCGCCTGGTTCAACTGGTACAAGAAGTGGTACGAGACCTACAACAAGGGCAACGCCATGGTCAACCTGATCTCCACCCGGACCGGCGGAGACGCGGGCCTGATGCAGACCGGCCAGCTGGCAATGGCGATCTACGGCGAGTGGGAGAACGGCGCGGCATACCTGTCGGCCAACGCACCGAACCTCCACTACGACACGGCGCCGATCCCGGCGATCAGCCCGGACAAGTACGGCGCCGCGTTCATCAACGGCAACGCCTGGTTCATCCCGACGGGTTCCAGCAACCCGGAGGCGGCGGCCAAGTTCGGCATGTACCTCATGACCGACGACCCGTCGCGAACGATGGACATCCAGAACGCCAGCGTGCCGCAGCTGACGTCGCTGCTGACGGATCCGGTCCTGACCGCGATCCCCCACCAGAAGACGTTCCTCAGCCTGGTCAACCACAAGGACGCCTGGACGACCCCGATGATCTCCGTGTACGGCCAGCTCAAGGACGGTCTGGGCAGCGCCCTCAGCGCGGTCACCACAGGTAGCGCCGATCCGAAGACGGCGCTCGACGCCCTGGCCGCCGACATCCAGGGCAAGCTCGATGCGAACGGGCCGTAACCGTTGACCATCGATCCTTCCTGGTGAACCTGTTCACTCCGCCGCCCGGTCCCCTGGACCGGGCGGCGGATCCTTCGTTTCAGCAGAGGCGACGTCGACCGACGGCGCTCTTCCCATGACGGCCCTGCCCGTCGCGGTCGATCTTCGGGCCGAGCACCGGGTCGACCCGATCGGCCTCGACGAGCCCAGGCCGAGGCTGAGCTGGCGCGTCGAGCTCGCGCCTCCGGCGACCCGGCAGGCATCGTTCACGATCCAGGTCGCCCGCAAGCCGTCGTTCGCCCGCGCGGCGATCGTCTGGTCGCAGACCGATGTCGTCAGCGCCGCTCCGGCGATCGTCTACGACGGTCCTCCGCCCGGCTCCCGGGAACGGCGGGCGTGGCGCGTTCGACTCGTCGATGACCGTGGGGCCGAGGGCCCGTGGAGCGCTCTGGCGTCGTGGGAGATGGGCCTCCTCGATCCTGACGACTGGGCAGCGCGCTGGATCTCGTGGATCGATCCGGCCAGGGCGAGCTGGTCATCGCGGAGCCCCATCCTGCGTCGATCGTTCCGACTCCCCACGGCGGCCGCTCGCGCCCGTGCCCACGTGACGGCGCTCGGGCTCGTGGAGCTCACCATCAACGGCCGCCGTATCGGCGCGGACCGCCTCGCGCCGGGCTGGACGGATTACCGGCAGCGGATCCAGTACCGCACGAGCGATGTCCTGGACCTGCTCCGCCCGGGTGAGAACGTCGTCGGCGCCCGCCTCGGGCGGGGCTGGTTCGCCGGCGAGGTCGGCGAGTTCGGCGCCGAGCGCTACGGGGACGTTCCGGCCCTCATGACCCGGATCGAGGTCGACCTCGTCGACGGCCGCAGGTTCGTTGTCGTGACCGACACGTCGTGGCGAGCGCATCCCGGTCCGCTCGTCGAGGACGACCTGCTCATGGGCGAACGGTTCGATGCCCGGGACGAGCCGACGGGCTGGGAGGAACCCGGCTACCGGGACGTCGAGTGGCGAGCGGTCAGCGTCCGGGCCGCGCCGGGCGGACGACTCGTCGCCCAGCGGGACGCCGGCGTGGCGATCATCGACGAGCTGGAGCCGCGCGTCATCACGGGCGTTGGGCCGGGTCGTCAGGTCGTCGACTTCGGGCAGAACATCGCGGGACATCTTCGGATCAAGGCCGCGGGCGCTGCCGGGACCACGATGGTCGTCCGTCACGCCGAAGCGCTCGATCTCGATGGCGGCCTGTACACGGCCAGCCTGCGCACAGCAAGGCAGACCGATTCCTACACGTTCCGCGGCGAGGGCCACGAGGTGTTCGAGCCGCGGTTCACCTCTCACGGCTTTCGTTACGCGGAGATCAGCGGGCTGGCGGACCCCATCGATCCGCGCCAGCTGACGGCCCGAGTGGTCAGCTCGATCGGCCCCGCGACTGGTTCATTCGCCTGTTCGGACGAGCTCGTGAACGCGATCCACCACAATGTCCTCTGGGGGCTTCGAGGCGGGCTCGTCGGCATCCCGACCGACTGCCCGCAGCGCGACGAGCGCCTCGGCTGGACGGCCGATGCCGCGGCGATGGCTCCGAGCGCGCTGTTCCTCGGCGACACCGCGGCCCTGTTCGAGAAGTGGCTCGTCGACCTGTCCGATGCCCAGCTCCCGTCGGGCGCGTATCCCGACGTGGCGCCGAGCATCGGCGTCACCGGCTCCGGCAACGCGGGCTGGGCGGACGCCGGCGTCCTCGTTCCGTGGCTCGTCTACCGGCGGACCGGGAACCCCGGGGTGATCGCCCGGCAGTACGACTCGATGCTCGAGTACGTGCGCTTCCTCGAGGCCGACCAGATGGGCGGCGTTCGCCACGGCGGTCGGTACGGCGACTGGCTGGCCCTCGAGCCCGCGACGAGCCTCGAGCTGATCGGGACGGCCTACCTTGCCCGGTCCGCTGCGCTCTTCGTGCAGATGGCGCAGCTCCTCGGCCGGCACGACGACGCCGCGCCGTTCGCCCGGCTTGCGGCGCAGGCCCGATCCGCGTTCAGGCATCGATTCATGGCCGCACCCGGCGTGCTCCGCGACGAGACCCAGACGGGATATGCGCTTGCCCTCGGGTTCGAGCTCGTGGCGCCGAGCTCGCGGTCCGTCGCCGCCGAGCGGCTGGCGGGGTTGATCGAGGCGGCCGGCGGGCACCTCCAGACGGGTTTCCTCGGAACCGGCCCCGTCCTCGACGCCCTGTCCGATCATGGCCGGCATGAGCTGGCGGCGCGGGTCGTCCGGGCAGACACGTACCCGGGCTGGGGCTACGAGGTCCGTCAGGGCGCCACGACGATCTGGGAGCGCTGGGACAGCTGGACCCCTGAGGCGGGCTTCGCGGACCCGGCGATGAACTCGCTCAACCACGCGGCGCTCGGCTCGGTGGCCGACTGGCTCCACCGCTCGGTCGCCGGTCTTGCTCCGGCCGAGCCAGGCTACGCGACGATGCTCGTCCGGCCGCGACCGGGCATCGGCTTCAGGTGGGCCCGCGCCACCCACGACTCGGCCCATGGTCATCACGCGGTCGCCTGGGCGGTCGACGGCGGACGGCTGGAGCTGACGGTCGAGGCGCCGCCCAACACCGCGGCCCGGATCCTCCTCCCTGGCGCCGCGCGGGACGTGATCGTCGACGGGCAAACGGCGCCGCCTCGCCGTCCCGCACGCGACGGCGCGTCCGGCGAGTCGGTACGCCGGTTCGATCTCCAGTGGGGCAAGCATGTCGTCCACGCCACGCTGGACGCGGCCGACCGATGACCCGGTCGCGGCGTCTCCCGATGAGCCTCGGACGGGCGATCGCCGGCCTCGCCTCAGACGCCCCGGTAGACGTCAACCGGCCGGCCGCGAACGCCCGGTCGGACCCGGAAGACCGCCCCGGCCAGCGGCTCGCGCACCCGGTCCTCGTCGGTCATGTGCTCCCAGGCCGACGTGATGAACAGGATGTCTCGCTCCGGCCCGCCGAATGTGACGCTCGTCACGAGGCTGACCGGCAGGCGGATCACCCGGTCGAGCCGGCCATCGACGTAGCGGTGCACGGCGCCGCCGTGGGCGAGGGCCACCCACAGCCCGTCGTCCTCGTCGATCGTGAGCCCATCGGGGGTCCCGTTCTCCGCCGGGATCTCGACGATCGCCCTGCGGTTCGCGAGCGCGCCGCTCGCGGGATCGAAGGTGAATGCGTCGATCCGGTGGGTCGGCGAGTCGACGTAGAACATCGTCCGGCCGTCACCGCTCCAGGCGAGGCCGTTGGAGAGCGTCACGCCGGGTACGACGACGGTCGCCCGCCCATCCTCGTCGAGGCGGTAGAGCGCACCCGCGGCCGGCGTCACGTCGTAGGCCATCGTCCCCGCCCAGAAGCGGCCCACCGGATCGCATTTGCCGTCGTTGAAGCGGAGTCCCGGGCGTGCCTCCGCGATCTCCTCGATGAGATGCGCAGGCCCGTCGCCCACCACCCAGAAGCCGTTCTGCAGCGCTGCGATGAATCCGCCGCCGGCGCGCGGGGCCACGGCACCCACGTGGAGCGGGGTCTCGATCGAGCTCGTGTCACCCGTTTCCGGATCCGTCGCGTGGACCCGTCGGCCGAGGATGTCCACCCAGACGAGGCGGCCCGAGCGCGCGTCCCAGACCGGTCCTTCGCCCAGCTCGGCGCCCATCGCGACGACGACATCGGGATCGTTTCCGGTCGTCACCCGGGATGCTCCTCTCCGCGAATCGTCGGGTCGGGATGCCCGAGCGCCGGGACCGCAGAATACCCGACAGGACGGGCCGTTCCAGTCGATGCACGACGCCGGATCTTGCGGTCACGAGCGGAGGCGGTATGACGGGCCGGACGGTCATCCATCTCGTTCCGCACACGCACTGGGACCGCGAGTGGTACCTGCCGTTCCAGACGTTCCGGGCTCGCCTCGTCGGCTTGATCGACGGGCTCCTCGACGAGATGGACGCCGATCCGAGCGTCCGGTTCACCCTCGATGGGCAGACCGCGACGATCGACGACTACCTCGAGATCCGGCCCGAGGCCGTCGACCGGGTCGCGCGCCTCGTCGGCGAAGGACGCCTTGCTGTCGGCCCGTGGGCGATCCTCATGGACGAGTTCCTCGTCTCGGGCGAGACGATCGTTCGCAACCTCGAGCTGGGGGTTCGACGGGCCGCTGAGCTCGGGCGGGTGATGCCGGTCGGTTACCTGCCGGACATGTTCGGGCACGTCGCCCAGATGCCCCAGATCCTGGTCCGGGCCGGGATCGTCGATGCGGTGGTCTGGCGCGGCGTCCCGACCGTCATCGATCGCCACGTCTTCGGCTGGCGTTCGCCGGACGGCTCCGAGGTCCGCTGCGAGTACCTGGTTGGAGGCTACGACCAGGCCGCCGACCTGTTCGACCTCGACGACCGGATCGAGCGCAAGTTGGACGTCCACCTGGCCCGGATGCGCCCGTGGTTCGGCGAGTCGGAGATCCTCGCGATGTACGGTGAGGATCACTCCCTGCCTCGCCCCGGCTACGCTGCCGCGATCGCCGACGTGAACGCTCGCCAGGATCGGTTCGACGTGCGGATCGAGACGCTCGGCGAGTACATCGAGCGGACGCGGGAGCTGGCCCGTCCGAAGCGGACGTGGACGGGCGAGTTGCGCTCCAGCGCGCGCGCCAACGTGTTGATGGGCGTGGCCTCCCATCGAACCGAGGTCAAGCAGGCCGCCGGTCGGGCCGAACGCTGGCTCGAGCGCCGGGCGGAGCCTCTCCTCGCGCTCCATGGCCGGTCGTCGATGGCCCGGTCCCTGGAGCTCGCGTGGCGCCGGGTCATCGAGAATTCGGCTCACGATTCGATCTGCGCGTGCTCGTCCGAGGACACCGTCCAGCAGGTGATGAGCCGGTACGCAGAAGCCGAGCAGATCGGCCGGGCGCTGGTGGGCGAGGCGCTCGATCGGATCGGCGGGCAGGCACCCACAGGATCCTGGGTCGTGTGGAACCCATCGCCGCACGATCGGTCCGGTCTCGTCGAGATCACCATTCCGGCAGACGCCCTCGACGGGATCACGGCGGGCGGCGACACGTCGGTCGCCGTCCAGGAGCTGGGCGTCGAGCAGGCGATCCTCGACGATCGGTCGATGCCGGCCCGCGAGATCGTGCCGTACCTGCGGAATCGGCTGCATGGGCGGGAGCTGTACGGGTACCTCGTGAATGGCCTCGCGCTCGGCCGCGGAACGGGGATCACGACGGCGACCGTCTCGGTCGACGTGTCGAAGGTCGCGGATTCGGTCGCCCTCGACATCGACGCGCTCCTCGACGAGCTCGATGGCACGGCGGACGAGGCCGATGCCGCAGTGCCCGGAGTCACCTGGCGACTCCTCGTTGCGGCGCGGCCGCAGCGGCACCTGCTCGTCGACGTCCCGGTACCCGGGCTCGGCTGGACCACCGTCGCGGCGGCGGCGGAGTCGGCCCGGCGGATCGAGGCCCGCGTCACCGTCGACGACCGGCGGCTCACGAACGGCAAGGTGTCGGTCGCCGTCCGCGACGACGGCACGCTGACGATCGAGGGACCGGATGGCGCGCTGACGGGTGTCGGCCGGATCGTCGACGGCGGGGATGCCGGCGACTCCTACAACTACGCACCGCCGCTCCTGGACACCGTCATCCGGGATCCGATCTCGTGCGAGGTCACGACGATCGAGGCTGGTCCGCTGCGGGGCATCCTCGCGGTCTCGCGCACGTACCGGTGGCCGGCCGGCCTGGCGGACGACAACACGTCCTGGACCGGGTCGATCTCGCCGACCGTGGTCCGCATGTCGGTCGAGCTCCGGGCCGGCGAATCGTTCGTCCGTCTCCGTGTCGACTTCGACAACCAGTCGACCGACCATCGGGTCCGATTCCACATCCCGCTGCCGCGATCGGTCGATCGATCGTTTGCCGAGGGTCAGTACGCGATCGTGGAGCGTGGCCTCACGATGGAGGGCGGACACGGCGAGCATCCGTTGCCGACGTTCCCGGCCCACGGCCTGGTCGGCGCGGACGGGGTCGTCGTGCTCCTCGATCACCTCGTCGAGTACGAGCTCGCGGACGGTCAGGAGCTTGCGCTCACCCTCCTGCGCGCAACCGGCCTGATCAGTCGCGCTGCCCATCCGTGGCGGACGGAGCCGGCCGGCCCCGTCATCGAGGCGCCCACCGGCCAGGGAATCGGCCGACGATCCACGACCTTCGCGATCCTTCCCCAGGCCGGCCCGCCCGGCGCTGCGGCGCTCGCCGCCCTGGATCGGTACCGGAGCGAGTTCCTGGCCGTGCGCGCGACGGGTCCGGCCGGCGCCCCGCTGATCGCCCATCCCGGCCTGGTCATCCATGGCGAGGGAATCGTCCTGACCACGCTGCGCAGACGCGATGGCGCGATCGAGCTTCGGCTCGTCAACGAATCCGACACAACCCAGGTCGCCCGGATCGACGGCTCGTTCACGGCCGTCGAGCCGCTCGACCTCCTGGGTCGTCCAGCCGGGGCTGTCGCTCCCGCCGCGGGGACCCTCGAGCGCCAACTCGGCCCGTGGGAAATCTGCACCGTGGCGCTCCGCTCGTGACGCGCTCCACGACACCCGGCGGCCAGGAGCGCGAGGAGCGCGTGGAGCGCCCGATGGAACAACGGCGGGTCCCTGCGCAGGGTGGCGTCGCGTGGGAGCGACCCGCGCCGGAAGGCAGGGCCGCCCGGAGCGACGCGATCGAGCAGCGCATCCGAACGGCCGCAGCCCGGATCGCCGACGCCGGACTCCGACGCCTGCTGGAGGGGACCCTCCCGAACACGCTCGATACGACGATCGTCGCGACCGGTGATGGCCAACGGCCCGACACATTTGTCGTCACCGGCGACATCGACGCGATGTGGCTCCGGGATTCGACCGCCCAGGTCTGGCCGTACCTCACGTCGCTCGCCGACGATCCGCCCCTCGACCGATTGATCCGGGGCGTCATCCATCGCCAGAGCGACCAGATCCTGCTCGATCCCTACGCCAATGCGTTCCTGTCCGACGAGCGTGACGGGGAGTGGGCCGGCGACGAGACCGAGATGCGACCGGGCGTCCACGAACGCAAATGGGAGCCCGATTCGCTGGCGGCGTTCTGTCGCCTGTCCGCCGGGTATGCGACCGCGACCGGGTCCATCCGGCCGTTCGACGCCCCGTGGCGAGGCGCCCTCGAGGCGGCGCTGCGGACCCTGCGCACCGAGCAGCGCGCGGATGGGACCGGTCCGTATCGGTTCCGCCGCCCCGATGGCGATCCCCTCGACCTTGTCCCGAACGACGGGCGCGGAGCCCCCAGCCGGCCGAATGGCATGGTTCACGGGGCGTTCCGGCCGTCGGACGATCGGTCCGAGCTGCCGCTGAACGTCCCGGTCAATCTCGGACTGGCGGCGGCCCTCGAGGCGGTCGCCCCGGTCGCCGCGACTGCGGGCGCACCGGCCGCGGCCGATGACGCTCGCAGGCTGGCCGCCGAGATCCGGGTCGGCGTCGCCCGCGACGGCGTGATTCGGGACGGCCCGGATCCAGTGTGGGCGTACGAGATCGACGGCCTCGGTGGCCGGGTCCGGATGGACGACGCCAATGCGCCGAGCCTGCTCTCCCTGCCGTATCTCGGAGCGTGCCGAACGGACGATCCGCTCTACCTGGCCACCCGTCGGTGGGCCCTGTCATCGGCCAATCCGTGGCGGTTCGAGGGTTCCGCGGGCGACGGTGTCGGATCGCCGCACACGGGCCCCGGCCGGATCTGGCCGATCGCCGTGGCGATCCGTGGGCTGACCGCGACCACTCCCCGTGAGCGGCTGGCCGCCGTTCAGCTCCTGGCCACCACGCACGCGGGCACGTACCTCGCCCATGAGTCCTTCGACGTGAACGATCCCGGCGACTTCACGCGCTCGTGGTTCGCCTGGGCGAACTCGCTCGTCGGAGAGCTGCTCGAGCGAGCGGCCCTGGAAGGCATCCTGGCCTAACCGGAGGGAGCGAGACGTCGCGCCGGTCGGCCGAGCTGGTCGGCCGAGCTGGTCAGCCGACGCGCTTGAGCTTGCCGGTCCGCTTCGCGTAGTGCTCGGCTCGCCCGAACGACCAGAGCCCGAACGGGATCAGCACGATGCCCAGCACGATCAGGGGCCAAATGTCCGACACGAGCTCGCTCGCCGGTGTGCCATTGATCAGCCCCGCCCGAACCCCGTCGAGGACATAGGTCGCGGGCGACAGGTGCGAGAGCACCTGCATCCATGGCGGCAGGACCGTGATCGGGTAGTAGACGCCGCTGACGAGCAGCAGGCAGGACTGGACGACGAACGTCATCTGCGCGCCGCGTTCGACGTACAGGAGGGGCAGGATCGCCGCCAGGATTCCGATGCCCACGAAGCTGAACGAGCCGAGGGCCATGAACACCGCGGCGGTGCCCGGATTCGCCCTGGACAGGTCAAGGGACGGGAAGAACAGCGCGAGGACGATGAAGATCACTGCCGTGTGGATCAGCCCGTATACCATCGCATAGGCGACCTGGCCGATCAGCCGCGACGAGCGCCGGATCGGTGCCATCATCGTGTACTCGAGCGTGCCCTCCCAGCGTTCGACCGCGATCGTCTCCGCGATCCAGCTGAACACGACCGACAGGTAGTTCCAGAAGATCGCCCCGACCATCAGCGACAGAACCAGGCGAGCACTGCCCTGATCGACGCCGATCAGCGTGATCGACAGCGCGCTCGCGACCGAGTACGCCAGGAATGCGATCTCCCACGCCCAGGTGCGTCGGGTGAGGAAGAAGTTCCGCTCCATGAAGGCGTAGGACGCGCGCAGCTCGGCCGAGATCATCGCCATGGCAGGACCTCCTCGCCGGCCTGATCGGTTCGGTCGGCCTCGTCGACGTCGTCGTCGAGCGACCGGCCGGTGTACGCCATGAACACATCCCAGAGGCTGGCTTCGCGACCGAGGCGCGTCGCAGCCGAGGCCACAAGGCCATCGGGCGTGTCCTCGGCCACGACGCGCCCTCCGTCGATGATCGTGATGCGGTCGCACAGGCGCTCCGCCTCCGCCAGGTCGTGGGTGGTCAGGACGATCGTGGTGTCGTGGGTCGCCCGGAGCTCCTCGATGAACGACTGGACGTCGAGCTTGGACCGCGGATCGAGGCCGGTGGTCGGCTCGTCGAGGAGGAGGAGGGTCGGGCTCGTGAGCAGCGCCCGCGCGATTGCGACTTTTTGCTGCATCCCGCGGCTCATCTGCTCGATCGGTCGATCGACCCGGTCGGCGCCGACGTGGAGACGGTCGAGGATCGCGTACACGTTGCGCTTCGCGGTCCGCACGTCCAGGCCGTAGACGCGCGCGGCGAACACGAGGTTCTCCATCGGGCTGAGCTTCTTGAAGAAGGCCGCGTCAACGCTGACCCGGTTGATCAGGCGCTTGACCGCCATCTCGTCGCGCTCGATGTCGTGGCCGAAGACCTCGACCCTCCCCGAGTCCAGGGTGAGGAGCCCGGCGATCAGGCGGATCAACGTCGACTTGCCCGATCCGTTGGCGCCCAGGACCCCGTGGATGTCGCCGCGTCGAAGGCGGATCGAGACGTCCACAACCGCGTCGACAGGAGCGTTCGAGCGCCCGACGGGGAAGGCCTTGCTGACGTGCTCGATCAGCAGGGCCGGGGCATCGAGGTCCGATCCGGGCGGGCCCTCAGGCGAGATCTGTGCGAACGGAGGAGCGGTCACGATGGACTCCAGGTACACGGTTGGTCGCGGAATGTGCCGCAGCTCGGCACGCCCGCACGGTCGTCGACGGGCCCGAACGGCGCGTCCCCCGGGGCCCGCAGGGCCGAACGGAGGGCATCAAAAAAGCCGGGGCCTCAGCCCACGGCTCGTGTCGTCTTCGATCGGCGGTTGCCGCCCGCGGCTAGCTCGAGCCGGGCGCAGTTCTCGCGCGGACGACGACGCTCCGGTGGGCGAGCGTGCGTTCAGCTGCGGTTACCATACGAAACCGGCTCCGTTAGCGGATCGAGACCGGGTGATCCACCCATCGCCGATTCTAGACGGGGGCCCGAGGCCAGTCAACGACGCGCCGTGGCGGCGTTGGAGGCCGCGACCGGCTCCTGTATTTCGCACAGCGATCGGGCTGCTCGCTCATCGCCGACGGGATCGACGGCACGACGACCCGGTGATCGTGGAGTGCCTCGGCGTCCCGCTCGGACAGGGTCACGGTCCGGCGCGCGCGGTCCGGTTCGTCTCGGCTCCGTGGACCCAGCCTCGACGTCCCGGCGCGGACCTCGAACGACCCGTGAGGTAGAGTGCCGGCGTGATCCAGGGCGACGAATTTGGGCAAGGGTGGAGCGCATCCCTTCGTCGTGCAAGCGATCGTGATCTGAGTGCCTGGCTGGCATTCGCGCACGAGCTCGCGGACCAGGCTGATGAGATCGCTCGCCGTTATTTCCGGCGCGAGCCCGCGGCATCGAAGAAGGCCGATGGCTCAATCGTCACCGAGGCGGATCTTCAGGTCGAGGAGTTGTTGCGCGACCGGATCACGAAGCGGTATCCGAGTCATCGGATCACCGGCGAGGAATTCGGCATCGATGACGACGCCGATTCGGTTCGCTGGTTCATCGATCCAATCGATGCGACCCACAACTACGTGCGGGGCATCCCGTTGTTCGCAACCCTGATCGCGGCGGAATGCGGCGGCGAGCTCCAGTTGGGAGTCATCAGCGCGCCGGCCCTCCACCAGCGATGGCACGCTGGTCGCGGCCTTGGTGCCTGGACCGTCGGTGGTCCAGCTGGGCCGAGGTCCCGTCGGCTTTCCGTCACATCCGTCGAATCCATTTCGAGCGCCGACCTGTTGTACCGATCGATCACCGATATGGCCGCGTCACGGGTGGCCTCCGGCTTCGATGCATTGCGCTCCGAGGTAGCGCATGCCAGCGGTCTTGGCGACTTCTGGGGATACGCCCTCGTCGCCGATGGGGCCGCCGACGTGATGGTCGAGCAGGACCTGGGTCCGTGGGACCTTGCGGCCCCATGGGTCGTCGTCGAGGAGGCCGGGGGTCGCATCACCGACTTTGACGGCGTTCGCAGCCTCGAGCGGGGTGAAGGCTGTGCGACCAATGGAGTCCTGCACCGAAAGGTCCTGGAGCGCCTGAGGGGCGAGGTCGACGCCTAGGCTGGTCGGAAATCGGATCTTGACGTCCCTGTCAGATGTCTGACATCTTACGTCGCATGCGATCCGGATCCGCCGCGACAAAGCGCAGAACGCCCCTCTTCAATGAAGTCCGCGACCGGCTGCTCGCCGGCATCGCCGGGGGTCATTTCGCTCTCGGGGATCGTTTGCCATCCGAGCCGGATCTCGCGTTGTCCTATGGGATCAGTCGTCCAACATTGCGCGAGGTCCTTCGCAGCCTCGAGGCCGATGGTCTGGTCCGCCGCGTCCACGGTGTCGGCACGTTCATCAATCGAAGCGAGCCGCTCGTGCGTACCGCGCTCGATCTTGACGTCGGAGTCACCGAAGCCGTGGCTGCGGCTCAAGCCACCCTTGGCATCGAAATCGTTCGCATCGCGATCGAGCCGGCACCATCGTGGGCGGCCGCGGCGATGGAGTTAGCGCAGGGCAGTGCGGTGTTCTCGGTAGAACGGATCATCCGGGCGAATGGGACTCCGGCGGTTCACGGCCTGGACATGATCCCGGCCGCGGTCCTCGGAGATCAGGCGGCATCCTCGTATGACGGCGGGTCGGTCTACCGGTTCCTCGAACACGAATGCCAGATCCATCTCGTCGGCGGAATCGCCGAAGTCACTGCTGTGGCGGCCACGCCTGTACTTGCCAGGTACCTGTCCACCTCGAGAAACAGCCCGCTACTGCGTCTCGATCAGGTCGAGAAGGCGGTCGACGGGCGACCCGTCCTCTTCTCGCGCGAGCACTACGCACCTGGCGTGTTCAGCCTTATGGTCCGCCGGCTCCGTCATCAACGAGCCGACTTGACCGCCGGGTCCGACCAAGGCACGCAGGGCACGCCGAGAGCACGCGGAACGGGGGTGCGGCCGATCCTGGAGCACTGAGGACCAGGGGGGCCCGCGCGACTCAGCTTTTGCGACGATCACATCACGAGGGAGGTTGTCATGAGCGCATTGGATGGCCGCGTCATCGCTCCGACCGCGATGACCGACGAAGAGGAACTCAAATCATTCGGCTACGAGCAGCAGCTCAACCGATCGATGGGACTCCTAAGCTCACTCTCGATCTCGATTTCCTGCATGTGCATCACTGCGGGAATCTTCACGACCTTTGCGTATTCGCTGGGGCTGGTCGGCCCGGCGTTCGTGTGGACCTGGCTGGTCGTCGCTGTCGGGCAGGTGGTCGTCGCCCTCGTGCTCGCAGAGCTCGCGGGGCGAATGCCGATCAGCGGCTATGCGTTCCAGTGGACGAGTCGGCTCGTCAACTCGCATTACGGCTGGTTTGTCGGCTGGGCAGGATTGATGGCGTTCACGCCCGGATTCACGGGGCTGAATCTGGGCTTGGCGCCGATCCTGATGCAACGAATCGGGATCGACATCAGCCCGACGACGACGTTGATCGTCGTGGTTGCGATCACCCTCAGTCAGCTCGCGATCAACCTGGCCGGAGTCCGAATTGCCTCGCGGATCAACAATGTGGCGGCATTCACCGCGGAGCTCGGGCTGTCCGTCGTCCTCACCCTCATCCTGCTGATCGTGGGCTTCGTCACGCATCCCGTCCAGTCGGTCGGGTTCCTGACAACCTCGTCGGTCGGCGGAAATGACTTTCCCGTGGCGATCCTCCTATCCGGTCTACTCGCGATCTGGGTACTCACAGGCTTCGAGGGGGCGGCTGACCTCGCCGAGGAGACGAAGCTCGCGCGCAAGCAAGTCCCGCGGGCAGTCATCACCTCGCTTG
>JANMRJ010000642.1:0-4536 GCA_031370985.1 Acidimicrobiales bacterium | reverse complement strand
CGTCTGGCTGGAACTCTCCTCCGACATGGCTACCAGGGTAGATCAGCCGCCGGCGACGAAGGCGACCACGACGTAGGCGGCGTGGCGGTCGAAGCTCTGGCGGCGGTGCAATGGGGCAGTCGGTTATTAGAAGAGTAGGAGTAGCTGTGGATGGGGGGTCCGGGGGGAAGGGTGGATAACTCCCGAAGCTGTGGACGAGGCCGGGAGTCGCCCAGCTTCGTTTCTCACCGGTCGCCATGGGCATCGTGGCGGCTGTACTCGGCGGCGTAACGGGCCCAGTCGCCGCTGCTGGCACGCTGCCATTCGACGGCGACCTTGATGTGGATGCCGAGCATCCGCGCCAGCAGCGCCGCTGGGAGCTCGGTGGCGAGCTGGAAGAGAGCGGCGGAGCGAGCCTGCCCGGCATGGATGCCGATCTCACGGAGTCGTTCGGTGAGCCGGCTGGCGCTGATGGGCCGGCCCGGTTGCCCGCCGGGGAACAGCCACACCGACGTCCCCTGATCACCGAGCGCGGCGTGGCCGCGGCGGGTGGCGACGAGGTCGAGCACGAGACCGGCGAGAGGTTCGGGGAGCACGACCGGTCGAGCACCGAGGCGCAATCCCACGCCCTCCTCCCGCCGCTCGACGTGGCCGACGGTGAGCCGGCTGACGGCGGCGCCCCTCTGGGCGTAGAGCAGGACGAGGAGCCCTGCGACACGGTCGGCGACGTCGATGGAATCGTCGCTCAACAACCGGCGGGCCTGGTCCCAGCGCCCGTCGCCGTCGATGGGCCCGGCGGGGCCGCTCCAGCGGACGGCTCCGAGCTCGAGACGGGTGAGCTTCTCGGCCGCGGCCCAGCGCACGAAGTGCCCGACGTTGCGCTGGCGGGTGGCCCCGTCGGAGGCGAGCCAGGCATCGAGGTGGCCCTGGTCGCACGTCGCCAAGGTGACGCCCCGGCCGCCCAGCGCGTCGAGCAGTGCGATGGCGGCCCGGACCTGGCGCTTGACCCGGGCCGTCTGGGCGTAGTTCGTCCCGGTGCCGTTGTGGCTCCGGCGCAGGCGACGGAGCACGTGCCAAACGGCGTAGCGCCGCAGGAGCCACTGCTCGTCGGGATCGCTGCGAGCGGCGATGGTGGCCGCGACCCACCGTTCCAGACGCGCCATCTGCTCGTCTCGGTGGGCCAGCGTCCCTGTGGCCACCAGCACGGCACGGAGGTGCTCGATCGGCTTGGCCGGCGGAAGATCGTCGAGCGTGCCGTGGGTGAGCGCCAGCCTCCCGGAGCCGAGATCGGCGAGGACGGCGGCGACGCTGTCGCCCGCCAGCCAGTCCAGCACCGATGCGGGGCGCTGTGCGGCGAGGCTCTCGAACAGGGCCGCCAGCTCGGGGCGGACCTTCCCGGCCCCGTTCCCGAGCAGCTCGCGCAGGCGCTGGCGTAGGGCGCAGCCGGCACAGGGGCCGGCGGTGAGCTTGGTCCTCTCCCCACACGTCGGGCAGGCCTTCCAGAACGACGGGTCGGGTCGAGTGCAGGTCGCGCACAGCGGCTGGTCCGCACTGCCGCCGCGCACCGGGCGGAGCTGGTTGCAGCCGGCGCAGCGGGCCCAGCGCTTCTGGCAGGCCCGGCACCAGGGCTCCCCGGTCGCCCTGGCGATCTCGGCGGCGGCAAACCGGCCGCAGATCGAACATGTCATGAGCTTGGCCGGCCGGCAGCTCTCACAGAGCGGCCCGTCCGCGCTGCGGGAGTTGACCCTTCGTCGGCGACCGCAGCCCACGCAGAGCTCCTGGTTGGCCGGGTCACGAACGAGGCAGTTCGAGCACAAGGGGCGCCCGTCGGCGTCCCGTGTCGCCGGGTCACGGACCGCCCCGCACCGGGCGCAGGGCACCGCCCGCAGGCGGGCCTCGCAGCCGCGACAGATCCGCAGCCCGTCTCGGGTCTTGGACAGCCTGACCGCTCGCCCGCAGTGCGGGCAGGGCGGCCGCATCATCCTCGTCGAGCCGGCTTCAACCAGCGCGTCGATGAGGCGCAGCACCGAGGGCACGGGGGCCTCGGCGCCGGCGCCGGTGAGCAGCTCGGGCCGGTCCTCGAGCGCCCAGGCGAGCTGGCGGCGCTGGCCCGCTCGGGAGGTGACCCCTTCGACGGCGGCGATCACCCCAGGCGCGCTGATCGCAGGGTCGACGGCGGTGACCACCTTGATGAGGATGGTCATCGGATCGGGGCCGTCATCGGGTGGGCAGGAGAGACAGCGGGGCCGTCCGGACCGGTCCCGGGCCGCCACCCGGCGCAGATTGCCGCACACCGCGCAGGCCAGCGTCGGCGGCCCGCACGCCGCGCAGTACCAGTGCTGGCCACGACGATGGAAGCTTGCGAGCTCCTTGGCGCAGCCCGCGCAGCGCGGCCCCGAGATGCCCTTCGCCCCCGCCCTGCGGAGGCCGACGAGCAGGTCCCCGACAACGGCGGGAGCCGGCGTGGCCCCGTCGACGAGCACGCCGGGCCGTGCCAACAGGGCCTGGGCGAGACGCCGCCGTGTCGCCCGGCGTGCCGCCAGGGCCTTCACCACCTCCTCTACCACGTCGGGGGCCACCGCCGGGTCGACCTGTTGGACGAGGCTGACGATGACGCCGAGGGGGTCTGCGAGCGCGTCGGGCCGGCCGGGGGGCATCTATCGATCGGGCCCGGTGATGCGGGCCCGCTTCGGCCGCAGCGTGCCGATCCCGCCGTCCCCTCCGGCGGCCTTGGCCTTCTTGGCCGGAGCGGCGGCCACCGGCTCGATCAGCTCGTCCGTCGAGCAGTCCAAGATGTCGAGCAGGGCCATGAGGATCTTCAGGCTCAGGCGTTCCGGGCGCTCGACGACGAGGCGGTAGACCTGGCTGGCGGACAGGTGGATGCCGCGCGCGGCCAGCGGCGCCATCAGGTCGGTGGTGGCGAACATGTCCCGGCGGGCCATGACCTGGCGGAGATGCCAGCGGTAGTCGAGCTTCGCCGCCATCAGCGGTCCCTCCCGTGCTCGGGCTCGTCGTCGCCGAGAGCCGGTGAGAGCGCCCTTCTCAGCGCCCGGTTCATGAAGTCGTCGCTCACGTGGGTGTAGATGGCCGTCGAGGAGTCGCACTCATGTCCGACCTGGACCTGAATGAAGCGGCGGTCGGCCCCGTCCTCGGTCAGGTGCGTCACATAGGAGTGGCGCAGGCTGTGGGGCCGCAGGGCGGGCGGCAGGCCCAGGGCGTCGCGGTAGGCGGCGAACCGGGCGTTGATCTCCACCGGCTTGAGCCGTCCGCCCCGCTCGGTCACGAACAGCGCCGGGTGGTCCTCGGCCCCGAAGCGGGGCCGGATGTTCTCGACGTAGTCGGCCACCGCCTCCACCGCCCAGGCCATCACCGAGGCGACGTTGCGCCGGCGCGGCGGCTGGCCCCGCTTGGCCTTGCCGTAGCGGACCGACAGCATCCCGTAGCGCCCGAACTCCGGAGCCGCCGGGTTGCGGCCCCAGTCGAGGAGGTCGAGCTTGGACGTCTCGGTCCGCCGCAGGCCCCAGCCGTAGATCACCTTGAACACGGTGGCGTCGCGGTAGGCGGTGAGCGCTCCCTTGTGCTTCGATCCCGCCGCCCGCTCCACCTGGGAATCGGCGTGGTCGAAGAAGGCCTGCAGCTCCTGGCGGGAGAAGGGCCGCGCCTCGGGGCTGCCTTCGTAGTCGTTGAGATGGGCGACGGTGTTCCACTCGTGGCAGATGGCCACTGGGTGGACGCCCTCGCCGAAGGCCGCCTCGCAGGCCGCCGCCCAGCCGTAGCGCCCGTCGCAGATGTACTCGCTGAACAGGCGGAGGTCCACCTGGTAGCTGCGGATCGTCGACAGCGCGAGATGGTGCTCACCGCTCAACGACAGCGTCCACTCCTCCATGTGTGCCGGTCCCCAGTTCCACGGGTACTCGTTGGTGGCTTCCATGAACCGCCGCACGAGACGCTCACGGTCCTCGATCGTCTCGGCCCGAAGTCCCCGGGCGCTCTGTTGGGCCCGCCAGCCACGCACCATCGCCTCGAACATCGCGTCCTCCGGGCGCAGCTGCGCCACCCCGGACACGAGCTCAAGGTGTGCAGAACCTGCCAGCTCCCCGCTTCCCACCCAGCCCTTCCTCTCTCGTTTGGAGGTGGGATCGTGCATCTGACGGGCTCGGAGCGCAAACCGGCCGGTCAGCGGCTGTGTACGAGCACGTCGCCGTCGCTACTCCAGAAGGGTCAGGACCAGCCGACCTGGGCCTTTGCCCGCGTCGGATGCAATTTCCGAGGTTGGTTGTACACCGTCGTGGTGCGGGGATCGGCGTGCCTAGCGGCGATCTGCACCTCCCGCAATGGCACCCCGGCCTCTAGGGCGCACATGATGAACGCGGCCCGCAGCATGTGGGGGTGGACGGCGCCGATGCCGGCCCGCTTGGCGATCGAGCGCACCCAGCGGTGGGCGGTGCGGCGGTCGAGGCGGCTGCCGTCGTGGCGGAGCAGGATAGGGGCCAGACGTCCGCTCGCCGATGGCCAGGTCGATGGTCCGGGCGGTCCTCGGGACCAACGGGATGACGG
>JANMRJ010000626.1:0-2971 GCA_031370985.1 Acidimicrobiales bacterium | reverse complement strand
CTTCGAGAAGTCGAGGATGTCGTTGATGATCGTCAGCAGCGCGTCGCCGCTGGTCCGGATCGTCTCGGCGAAGTCGCGCTGCTCGTCATCGAGCGGGGTCTCAAGGAGCAGCCCGCTCATCCCGATCACGGCGTTCATCGGCGTCCGGATCTCGTGGCTCATCGCGGCCAGGAAGGAGCTCTTCGCGGCATTCGCGTCCTCGGCGGCGGCCCGGGCGACGCCGGCTTCGGCGAACAGCCGCGAATTCTCGATCGCGATCGATGCCTGGCGGGCGAGACCGACGAGGAAGTCGAGGTCGGCCTGGCCGAACGGCGCGCCGTGGTTGCGCCAGACCGCCATCACCCCCGTGACCCGGTCGCGGGCGACGAGCGGGGCGACCATCAGCCGCTCCTCGGCGACGTCCTCGGTACCGGGGATTGTGACCGTGCGCGAGTCGGCGCCGACATCGTTGACGAACTCCGGGCGGCGGGTCCGGATCACGTCGCCGACGATGCCCTCGCCCTCGGTGATCGTGTCCGCCATGATCTGCTCGGCGATCGTGCCGAGAGCGAGAATCGGGCGAAAGGTCAGCCCGTCGGGGTCGGCGAGGAGGAGCGCCGACGAGTCGGCCTCGAGGAGCGATTGGACCCGCTCGCCGATGCGGCGCAGGACGATGTCCGCGTCGAGGGTCGCCGAGATCTCCTGGCCGACCTCGGCGAGAGCGCCCATCTCGTCAGCGCGGCGGTGGGCCTCGCGGTACAGGCGCGCGTTCTGGATCGCGACCCCGACATTGGCCGCGATCGTCGACAGGAGCCTCGCGTCGGACTCGCCGAAGCGACCCTCCTGCGTGGTGCTCTGAACGGAGATCACCCCGATCGAGCGATCGCCGAGCAGGATCGGGACGCCGAGGAATGACTTCGACAGCGTACCGACGCCGCGGGTCCCAAACGCATCCCAATCCGCCTCCCGGTTGAGGAGGAGGGTTTCGCAGGAGTCGATGATCCGGGACGTGAGGCCTTCGCCGAACGGGA
Organism: Acidimicrobiales bacterium; assembly: GCA_031370985.1. GTDB lineage: Bacteria > Actinomycetota > Acidimicrobiia > Acidimicrobiales > AC-14 > CADCTB01. The sequence goes on along the minus strand of JANMRJ010000626.1, from coordinate 1,961 downwards.
TCGGATCCTGGCCGGTTGCGCTCCCGTACTCGTCGTAAAACGGGAACTCGATCCGGTTCGTCTCGGTGTCGTGGAGGGCGACATAGGTGATGTCGGCCCCGAACGTCCGCCGCATCTGCTCGCCGACGAGCCGGATCAGGTTGTCGAGGTCCAGCTGGCTGGCGAGCGCCTTGCCGACCTCGTTGACCGTGGCCAGCTCGGCCAGTCGCTGGCGGGTCTCGTCGATCAGGCGGACGTTCTCGAGGGCGACGCTCAGGCTGGCGGCGAGCGTCGTGAGCAGCTCGACATCCGAGCCCGTGAACGCGTCCTCGCGATCGATGTTCTGGAGCGAGATGACGCCGCGTGTCTCGTCGCCGACAAGGAGCGGAACCCAGACCGCCGACTTCGCCGGCTCGCCCGAGGTGTCGCTCGGCGTCTGGCCCAGCTCGAGGACGCGGGCGATGACGTCGCGATTGAGGAGGAGGGGTTTGCGGGTCTCGATCACGTGCTTGCGCGGCCCGATGATCGGCATCGTCTCTTCCGGGAAGCGGACGCCGCGCTCGATCGTGTACAGGAACCGCACGAGGCCCGCCTCGGGCTCGACGACGGCGATGTCGACGATCTGCGCATCGAAGATCGACTGGATCCGATCGCCGACCAGGTCGTACATCGCCTGCTTGTCGAGCTTCTGCGCGAGGCCGTGCTGGACGTCGTTGATCAGGGCGAGCTCGGCCGCGCGCTCGTTCGTCTCGGACAGGAGCCGTTTGGTCTCTTCGAACAGGCGGACGTTCTCGAGGGCCACGCTGAGGCTCGACGCAAGCGTCGTGAGGAGCTCGACGTCAGAGTCGCTGAAGGCGTCCTCGTGATCGAGGTTCTGGAGCGAGATGACCCCGCGCACCTTGTCGCCAACGGCCATCGGCGCCCACAGGCCGGACTTTGGCTCCTCGCCCTGGAGGACGCTTTGACCGAGCTTGATCCCCTCATTCATCACATCGCGGTTGACCCGCAGCGCTCGATTCGATTCGATGACTTTCTTCCGGAAGCCGAAGATCGGCTGTGGCTTGTCGGGGAAGCGGACACCACGCTCGATGATGTAGGGGAAGCGCAGCAGTTGGGCCTCCGCATCGACCACGGCGACGTCGACGACCTGGGCGTCGAAGATCGCCTGGATCCGATCGCCGACGAGGTCGTACATCGCCTGCATGTCGAGCTTCTCGGCGAGACCGTGCTGGACGTCGTTGATCAGTGCCAGCTCCGCCGCCCGTTCGTTCGTTTCGGTCAGGAGGCGCTTCGTCTCGTCGAACAGCCGGGCGTTCTCGAGGGCAACGCCCATGCTCGTCGCGAGGGTCGCGAGAAGCCGCTCGTCGGAGTCGTCGTACGCATCCTTCTCGGCGGATTCGAGGCCGATCACCCCGAGGACGCGGTCGCCGGCGAGGATCGGGACGCCCAGCCACGATTCGGTATGGAACGGCCCGAGCTCGACGGCGCCTCCGGCCTGTGACTGCGCCTGGTTGCCGAACCGGAGCGGCTTGCGCATCCGGATGACGACCGACGTGATCCCTTCTCCCAGCTCCATCGGCGGGGACTGGTAGCGATCGCCGCCCGCGAACTCGTACGGAAAGCGAATGGTCTCGGTGGCCGGTTCGTACAGGGCGATGAACAGGGCGTTCGAGGTGAAGATCGCGCGGACGCGCTCTCCGACGAGGTCGATGATCGTCTCGAAGTCGAGCTGCTCGGCGAGGGCGGACCCGATCTCGTTGATGACCGCGAGCTCGCTCGCGCGCTGATCGGCCTCCGTGAGCAGCCGCTTCGTCTCTTCGAACAGGCGGGCATTCTCGAGGGCCACGCCCATGCTCGACGCGAGAGTGGACAGGAGCCGCTCGTCGGCCTCGTCGAACGCGTCCCGCTCCAGTCGCTCAAGCGCGATCACGCCGATCACGCGATCGCTGCTGAGGATCGGTGCGCCAAGGAATGACTCCGTG
>JANMRJ010000610.1:0-3949 GCA_031370985.1 Acidimicrobiales bacterium | reverse complement strand
AGGAGCTGGGCGACCTGCTGTTCCAGGTGGTGTTCCACGCCACCCTCGCGGCTGAGGAGGGCCACTTCACCCTGGCCGATGTCGCCCGCGGCATCCACGACAAGCTCGTGCACCGCCACCCGCACGTCTTCGCCGGTGTGGCGGCCGACACACCCGACCAGGTACTCCGCAACTGGGAGCAGATCAAGCGGGCCGAGAAGGGCCGGACCAGCCTCATGGACGGCGTCGGCGAGGGTCTCCCCTCTTTGCTCTACGCCCACAAGGTCCAGCGCAAGGCGGCCTCGGTCGGCCTGCCACTCACCGTGGACGAGACGGGACCGGGCGCCGAGCTGTTCGCCCTCGTCGACCGCTGCCGGCAGGCCCAGATCGACCCGGAGGCCGCGCTGCGGGCCACTGCCGCCCGCTTCCGCGCCCGGTTTGAGGCCGCCGAGGCGGTCGCCGCCGAGCGGGGCGTCGGGATCGTCGACATCTGGGGGGCCTGAGGACCGTGGCCTGGCGCAATCGACCTGGCAGACTTCAGGGAAAGGGGTCGGCGGAGAGCCGCCAAGTACCCAGTCCCAAGGCGGACGGAGGTTGAGGCGTGAGCACGGGAACGACCGGGAAGGCAGGCCGGGCGGTCAAGGTCGTGCTCGTCGACGACCACAAGATGTTCGGCCAGAGCATGGCGAGGCTCCTGAGCGGGCATGTCGGCCTCTCGGTGGTCGCCCTGGCCGGCGACGCCGTCGGCGCGATGGAGGCGGTCCGCCGCCATCGGCCCGACGTGGTGCTAATGGACAATCGGCTCCCCGACGGTCGGGGCACCGATGTCGCCGCCCAAATCCGGTCCGAGCATCCCGATTGCAAGGTCGTCATGCTCACCGCGGATGACGACGAGGCGGTATTGCTCGCGGCCATCGAGGCGGGATGCGCCGGCTACGTCGTCAAGACGAGCTCGGTCGACGAGGTTCACGCGGCCATCCTGTCTGCGCACGCCGGCGAGGTGGTCATGACGCCAGCGATACTCGGTCGGCTCCTGCCGATGGTCCGGCGTCAGCCGCAGGACACCGGCCCGAAGCTCTCCGCGCGCGAGCTCGAAGTGCTCCGCCTGCTCGCCGAGGGCCTCTCGAACGCGCTGATAAGCCAACGGCTTTACCTCAGCACCCACACCGTGCGCAACCACGTGCACGCCATCCTGGGCAAGCTCGGTGCCCACTCCAAGCTCGAGGCCGTCTCAATCGCCGTGCGCCAGGGCGTGATCCGCTTCCCCTGAGCGACGGTCGGTCGCTGGGACTGCGAACGCTTGAGGGACCGGCCTTCCGGGCCGGTCACCCTCCCGCCAGGATGCCGTCGATCACCTCCAAGAGCATCGCCACGTCGAGGGGCTTGGTGATATAGGCGGCCGCGCCGGCCGAGAGGAGGCGCTGGACCTGGCCAGTGGTGGCGTCGGCGGTGACCATCACGACGGGTATGGACGACGTGGCCGGGTCCTCGCGCAGGCGGTGGAGGATCTCCTCACCGCTGATGTCGGGCAGGTGGAGGTCCAGGAGGATCAACGCCGGCTGATGCTGGCGGGCCAGCTCGATCCCGAAGCGACCCTGCATGGCAGAGACGACGACGATGTCGTCCCGCCGGCTGAGAATGCGCTCGATGAGCCGAAGGTTTGAAGGATTGTCTTCGATGTGGAGCAGCGTGCGGGCGGGGCCGTCGTGACGCTGGCCATTGGTGGGAGCGGCAACGACAGCAGCGCCTTCAGGTTGGAGGCCTTCAGGTTGGATGCCTTCGGGTTGCAGCCGTTCGGGTTGCAGGCGTTCGTAGCGCTCGACCGGCCCTTCCACCCGGGGAAGGTCGAAGGAGAAGGTGCTCCCGCGGCCGACGACGCTCTCGACGACCAGGGCTCCGCCCATAGCCTCGGCGAGGTTCTTGGACAGCGCGAGGCCGATGCCCGTGCCCTCGATGTCGGTGGAGCCGGCGTCGAGGCGGTCGAACGGCGCGAATAGCCGGTCCATCTGCTCGAGCCGGATGCCGGGCCCAGTGTCAGCGACGCTGATGCGCAGCCTCGTCGACCCAAGGGCCTGACACGAGACGGCCACCGAGCCTCGGGCGTGGTTGTACTTCACCGCGTTCGACAGGAGGTTGAGCAGCACCTGCTTCGACCGTTGCCGGTCGGCGAAGACGTAGTCGGCCAAGCCGGTCTCGTCGACGATCATCGTGATCTGCCGCTGATCGGCGAGTGACCGGATGAGGTCGAGCGACTCGCTGGCAAGCTCCGAGACCAGCACCGGCTCCGGTGACAGCAGCAGGCGCCCGGTCTCGATGCGCGTGATGTCGAGAACCTCGTCGATAAGGTCCAGGAGGTGCCGACCGCCCTTGAGGATCTGGTCGACAGGCTCGATGTCGTCGCCGGGCAGCGCCGCCATCTTGAGGAGCTGGCTGAAGCCAAGGACCGCGTTGAGCGGGGTGCGCAGCTCGTGGCTCATGCGCGACAGGAACTCGCTCTTCGACCGGTTGGCGGCCTCGGCGGCCTGCTGCGCACCGCGCAGCGCATCCTCCGCCGCCCGTCGCGTGGAGATGTCGGTGATGTAGACGAACACGCCTCCCGCCTGCCCGTCGTCGTCGACATCGGGCACCGACAGCCCTGACACCCAGTGGTCGGTCCCGTCGGGGCGTCGGATGCGGAACTCCGTCAATTGAGCCTCGGGGTTCGGCTCCTCCAACCGCTCGTTGGCGAGCTGCGTGCCCTTCACGTCCTCGGGATGGAAGTACGGGAGCAGGCTCCCGACCCGCATGAGCTCGTTGCGCTCGAGCCCGAGGATCCGCTCGACGTTGGGGCTCACGTAGGAGATCCGCCGTTCCGGACCAGCGAGGTCGGCCCGGATGACCACGACGGGGCCGGACATGAGCAGCCGTTCGAGGAACCGGTGAGTGGTCTCCAGCTCCTCCGTTCGCGCGTCCATCAGCGCGGTGGCGAAATCCTGGCGGCGGGCGAGCGTCTGGACGAAAGCGGAGGTGAGCAGGGCCGCGACGAGGCCAGCGGTGAGCACGAACCAGTCGTTCTGCCCCGCGAGGTCGCGCGTCATGCCGAACCTGGCGACTGATGCCGCGGCCAAGACCACGAACACGACTACCGCGACCGACGCTCTGCGCGTCGTCCTACGACGTACCGATCCGTTCGAGCCCATTCTTCATGTCTCTCTGGTCGCCGTCAGGAGTGCCCCCCTCAGCGCAAGGTCGTCTCTCCGGAGCGTACCGCAGGCCACGATGGCGGGCCGGCGGGTGCAGCGTTAGCTGTCGAGCGCGCTGATCAGGTCGGAGAGTTCCAACACCAGATCGGCGGCCCGCCGGCCGGCGGCACTGATCTCGGCCATGTCATCAAGCACGTCGGCCCGGTCGGCGAGCTCGTTCGTGACCAGTAGCGAGTAGTTGATCACCAGCCCGAGCGCGTTGCGCAGGTCGTGGATTAGCTCACGCACCCTGGCTCGCTCATCACCGCCGATCTCCACAACAGCGAATGTAGCAATCGGTCGCCAACGCGGCCACCCGCGGCGTCGGACCTCCGTACCTTCCCGCTGTACGCTCGACGAGCGGGAGGGGTGTCCATGGACCCATCAAAGGACGTGCCGGCGATCGGCCTGCTCATCGTCGATGATCACCGCATGTTCGCAGAGAGCCTGTCGCGGCTGCTTTCCGACGACGACGGCATTGAGGTGCTCGGCATTGCGGGAAGCGCGATGGAGGCCATCGACCTCGCCAGCCGGCTGAATCCCCGCGTCGTCCTCATGGACTACCACCTGCCCGATCAGAACGGGGTCGCCACCGCAGCCACGATCCGGAGCGGTAACCCCAAGACGATGGTGGTGATGCTCACGGGGTCGTCGGAGGACAGTGTGCTCCTCGCCGCCATCGACGCCGGCTGCTCGGGGTTCCTGACCAAGGACCGCGCCGCCGCCGAGGTGGCCCAGGCCGTGCGGGC
>JANMRJ010000602.1:0-1745 GCA_031370985.1 Acidimicrobiales bacterium | reverse complement strand
GGGCGAAGGCCGGGTTCTCGCTGAAGAAGCCGTAGCCCGGGTGGACGGCGTCGGCCCCGCTGGCCGTCACCGCGTCGAGGATGGCCTCGGTGTTCAGGTAGCTCTCGGCCGCAGTCTGACCGCCCAGGCCGTAGGCCTCGTCGGCCAGCCGGACGTGCAGGGACCGCCGGTCGACCTCGGAGTAGACGGCCACGCTGGCGACGCCCAGCTCCTTGCAGGCCCGGATCACCCGCACGGCGATCTCGCCCCGGTTGGCGATAAGGACCTTGGAGAACATTCCTCAGCAATAATGGCCCACCAGGGATGACCGGCCTCGCCAGCTGCGTGCGGAACGCAACGCCAGCTGCGTGCGGAACGCAACGCCAGCTGCGTGCGGAACGCAACGCCAGCTGCGTGCGGAACGCAAACGGGAGGCCGGTCCGATGAGCACCCACCGGGCCACTCTCCCGAAGGGAGTGTGGACAGTGGGCCGATCGTGAGCCGCTTCGTCGACGTGCGCTGGTTCGCCGAGGTCGACTCGACCAACCGGATCGCTGCGGAGCTGGCAAGGGCCGGGGCGCCCGACGGCCTGGTCGTCGGCGCCGACCACCAAACCGCCGGCCGGGGCCGGCGGGGGCGAACGTGGGAGTCCCGGCCCGGTGGGTCGCTGCTGGTTTCGGTGGTCCTGCGCCCGGTCCCGCCGCTGGTGACCCTGGCCGCCGGCGTGGCCGCGGCCGAGGCGTGTGCGGCGGTGGGGGTGCCCGCCCGCCTGAAGTGGCCGAACGATGTCATGGGCGACGGCGGGAAGCTCGGCGGGATCCTCTCCGAGCTGGTCGGGGATGCGGTGGTGGTGGGCCTGGGGCTGAACCTGGCCTGGGCGCCGCCGGGGGCGGCCTGCCTCGGCGCCGGCGTTGATCCCGATGTCCTGCTGGGCGCTTGGCTGGCGGCGCTCGACGGGCTCGACGCTCCCGGTGACGTGCTCGCTCGGTACCGTCGGCTGTGTTCGACGCTCGGCCGGCAGGTGCGAGTGGAGATGCCTGGAGGAGCGACCGAAGGGGTCGCTGAAGATGTCGACGAGGCCGGCCGGCTCGTTGTCGACGGCCGGCCGATGTCCGCCGGCGATGTCGTCCACCTACGCCCGGCCGACTAGCTGTCGGAAGCATTTAGGGCGACGGAGCGACTATTGCGCCGTCCGGCGCCGCGCCCTAGAACGTGGCCTCATGACACGAATTCGCAAGGCTGGGGCCTTCCTCTCCGTCGCACTCGCGGCCACGGTGCCCACCATCGGGGGCGCCGGAGCGACCGTCCTCGCCTGTGGGCAGACCATCACCCAGAGCACGACGCTGACCGCGGATGTGGGCGCATGCGCCGCCGGCGGCATCATCATCGGCGCCGACGGGATCACCTTCGACCTCGGCGGGTACCGGATCTTCGGCACCGCCAACGCCGGCGATGGGGCCGGCGTGCTCCTCCAGGGCCGTGTCGGTGTCACCGTGAGGAACGGCACCGTGACCAACTTCGACGGCGGCGTCGTGGTCCTCGGCGGCCAGCGCAACACCATCACCGGGATCACCGCCCGCGACAACATCGGCGCCGCGTTCGGCCAGCCTGGCGCCACGACTTCCCTCTACGCGGACGGCATCCTGATCCAGGGCTCGCGCAGCAACTTGGTCCTGAACAACGTCGCCGTCAACAACGGGCCGCTCTCCGGGATCGGCGTGATCCGCGGCGACAGCGCCCACCCCGCGATCCCGCCGGCCGACGCG
>JANMRJ010000593.1:0-2336 GCA_031370985.1 Acidimicrobiales bacterium | reverse complement strand
CACCGCTAGAGCGCGCCGGGCCAGCGGAGTGCCGCGCTAGGGTCTTTGGGTCTCCCCCTGAATCGCCGGGGGCAGCTCCCTCTTTCGCCGCCGGACTCTTTCCGCGGGAGGACCCGAGATCATGTTCCTGAACGTGCTGCCTTTCCTTGAGGCGACTGGCCCGACCACACCGCCCTGCGGCGAGGCCGCCGACGCCAGCTCGCTGTGCCTCAGCATCTACCGCTCGACCGGCAACGGCGTGCTGGCCCAGCTCGCCGACTCGATCGTCGTGAAGCCGGCCAAAATCGCGGTGATCTTCGCGGTGGCCTACGTGGCCCGCCGGATCCTCTACCGGCTGCTCAGCCGGCTGATCAATGGCAAGGCCCGCCGAGTCGAGACCGTGGCCGCCCTGGTCCGCAGCATCGCCTCGGCGGCGGTATGGACGATCGCCGTCCTCATGGCTCTCGGCGAGCTGGGCCTCAATCTCGGTCCCCTCATCGCCGGCGCCGGCATCGTGGGGGTAGCCGTCGGTTTCGGCGCCCAGAACCTGGTGCGCGACTTCCTCTCCGGCATCTTCATGCTGATGGAGGACCAGTACGGCGTGGGCGACGTGATCGACGCCGGCGCGGCAACCGGCACCGTCGAGTCGATCAGCCTGCGCACAACCCGCCTGCGCGACGTGAACGGCACGGTGTGGCACCTGCCCAACGGTCACATCGAGCGGGTAGGGAACCGGTCGCAGCAGTGGTCCCGGGCCGTGCTCGATGTCGATGTCAGCTACGAGACCGATATCGGCCACGCCACCTCGGTCATCAAGGCCGCGGCCCAAGCCACATGCGACGACCCCGACTTCGCCGAGTCGATCCTCGCCGAGCCCGAGGTGTGGGGCGTCGAGAAGCTCGGCCTCGACAGCGTGACCATCCGGTTGGTCCTGAAGACAGCGCCCCACGACCAGCTCCGGGTGACCCGCGAGCTGCGGGCCCGCATCAAGGCGGCCTTCGACAGCGCCGGCATCGAGATCCCCTTCACCCAGCGGACCGTGTGGCACCGCAACGGCGACAGTGCGGTCGCAGTGCTCCCCCGGTCGTCCGAAGACTAGCTAGAACCTTCGAACAGCCCGAGGAAGAGCAGGCCCCCCCACGCCAGCTTGTTTCTCTAGCCCGGAGCGGTCGCCCCGTCGATCAGGACCGCTCGGGTGACCGCCGGCAGGGCGCTGGCCAGGGGGATCGTGCCGGCCACCGATAAGTGGATGACATCGGTCACGCCCGACGAGTTCCCGTTGGCGTCGATGATGGCCTGGCGCAGCGAACCGACGCCGGCGTCCCCGAGATTCGACACCTGGTCAGGCTTGGTAGAGGCTCCCGTTGCCGGTTCGGGACAAGACGGCCACCAACACCTCGTCGGCTTGCCCAGCCAGCTCGTCTAGCGGTCGGTTGCGGTGGATCCGCGCGCCCCGGGCGACCAGGGCGGCGGCGCCGGCTCCGTACCGGCGGGCCACGTCGATCAGCATGCCGATCTCCACGCCGTAGCCCGGCTCCAGCTCCACCCCGTCGAGCGCGCTCCGTCGGACCGCCACCTCGCCGGCCAGCGGCTGGCGGATAAAGGCCACCTCCGGCACGAGGCGGCGGAGGAGGGGGCGGGCGAGGAGCTCGGTCACCCTCCCGCCGCCGGTGCCGCCGTTGCCGGCCCGCGCGTAGGTGCCCTTGACCATCACCACCGCCGGCGCGACGAGCAGCGGCTCCACGAGCGCGGCCACGAAGTGGAGACCGAAGTTGCGGACATCGGCATCGACGAACACCACGATGTCGCCCGACGCGACCCGCACCGCCTCCGCCATGGCTGCGCCCTTCCCGGGACGCGTGCTCCGCCGCACCACGCACGCCCCGAGGGCGCCGGCGATGACCCCGGTTCCGTCGGTGGAACCGTCATCAACGACGATCACCTCGTCGACCAACGGCTCGGCGCCCAGCGTGGCGGCCACAAGCGGCGCCACCACGCCGGCGACGGTGGACGCCTCGTTCCGAGCGGGGATGCACACCGACACCCGTACGCCGGCGGCCGCCTTGGCCGCGACAACGGTCAGAAGGCCCGGAGCGGCAACGAAGAACTCGGGGCGGGTGCGGACCCCGGTCGCCTCGACTGCGTTCCTCAACCGGGCCTCCTGAAGCAGCCGCCGCGTTCTAACGTTGAACGAAATCTACCGGCGGGCCGATCGGTCGCTTGACCGGGATACCCCCCAGTGGTATCTTCTCTTCTTGTACCCGTACGGGGTACCTGTACGTCATCTGAAGAAGGAGCGCCGCCATGAGCACGACGACCACCATCACCGTTGACGGGATGACCTGCGGCCACTGCGT